>NZ_VLJQ01000112.1:0-24890 GCF_007829375.1 Nocardioides sp. J9
GAAGAGCCCTGTGGACTGGGGATTCTCCAGAATCTACGATCCACAGCCTGCCTTGAACGCCCGGTGGTTTCGAGGCTCCTCGCTAGCGCTCGTCGCACCTCAACCACCGGGAGCCGGCGGTGCCGACGCGACCGCAGGCCGACCGCCGGAGCCAGCCACCCGCCGTACTCCCTCGTCGCTGCCTTTCGGAACTGTGCCGACTACGCAACCGCAGCCCGCCGGGACCGACCCGCGCCCCGCCCACGCCACCGCAAGCCGACAGGCCAACCCAGCCGCCCGCCGTACTCCCTCGTCGCTGCCTCTCAGAACTCTGCCGGCTACGCAACCGAAGCCCTCTGAGGAGCGCCACCAGCAGCTACGAGCTCGCCCCCGCGTGCGTGTTGAACGCGAGCGTGCGGTGGCCGATGCGGACGCGGGTGCCCTGGGTGAGCACCTGCTCGGTGCCGGGGGGCATCCGCACCCAGTCGGGGGTCTTCGGGACGTGGACGTAGGTGCCGTTGGTCGAGTTGTTGTCGATCAGCACGACGTCCCAGCCGCGCATCTCGAGGCGGGCGTGGACCCGGGAGACCTGGTTGGACTGGTCGATGATCGGCAGCGGGCGGAACTCGCCGGCGGCGACCCGCTCGTCGACGCCGGGGTCGCGGCCGAGGAGGTACGGCGTGTCCAGCTGGAACACCGAGCCGTCGTCGAGCACGATCACGCCGAGCGGCGGGCGGGGACCGTTCACGAGCACCGGGGTCTGCTGGACCATGTTGATGCCGCAGACGGAGCAGAAGAGCACGCGCGGGTCGTTGAAGTGGCGGTTCTTGCAGTAGACGCCGCGGACCTGCTCCTGGGGCGCCTGCTCGACGACGTCCGACTCGTCCTCGACGATCGGGAGCGGCTCGAAGTCGTCCATGTCGTCGTCGACCTCGCTGAGCAGGACCGACTGGAAGCTCACCTGCTCGTCGGCTGGCTGCGGCGGCAGCGGGCGGCCCGCCACGGGGGCGACCGGCGCAGGCGGCTCGGGAGCGGGCGCAGGGGTGGGCTCGGCGACCGGCTGCGGGGCCGAGGCGACGACCGGCTCGGGGGCCGGGGGCTCGGGCGGTGCGGGCGGGCGGTGCGCGGTGTGCCCGTGCCCGTGGTCGTGCCCGTGGTCGTGCCCGTGGTCCTGGTCCTGCTCGTGAGCGGCGGCAGCAGGATGCTCGCCGGTGACCACGGACGCCTGGTCCTCGGTGGCGGCCGGCTGGGCGGCGACCATCACGGCTCCGGCGGCGCCGGAGCCGAGGGTGAACGAGGCGGCGGGCACGACACCCCCGTCGAGGCGGTACGGCGAGTCGGCGGCGGGGGCCGTGGCACCGGGCAGGGTGACGGCGACCGACTCGACCGGCCACGGGATCAACCGCTCGACCCACGCCAGGGAGTCGGCGCCGCTGAACGACTCGCCGTCAACGGTGACCGTGACGTCGCCGTCGACGAAGACCGCCAGGCCGGTGGAGTGCGGCGCGAGGGCGGCGAAGCCGGGGGACTGGTCGACCGCGGTCGACAGCATCAGCGCGTAGCCGCGGACCAGCTGGCGACCCTGGCCGCCGTTGGCCGCGACGATCTCGGCGTGCTCGAGGTAGGGGCGGACGACGTCCGGGTCGGTCGAGCCGACGAGCAGCACGACCGGGCCGACGCGGGCGAGCGTGCCCTCGCCGGAGCCGGGAACGATGCTCGCCCGGGACCAGTCGTCAGCAGTAGTGGCAGCCATGGGTCACACGATCCTTCCACCGAAGAAGCGCCAGCGGATGAACGGCACCCGCATCGGTCCGTTGGTCCAGATCCACACGACGAGCCAGATCACCGTGAAGTCGATGAAGAAGGCCCAGAAGGGGACGCCGTCGCTGGGGTAGTCGATGCCCGGCACCAGCTCGAGGTCGAGGAGCAGCCACACGAGCGCCCCCTCGTTGAGCGCGGTGATCAGGCCGAACATGGTGGGCCAGTCCTTCTCCCACCGGAACTGCTGGATGACGTGGTAGACGAGCTCCCACACGATGCCGAGCACCAGGACGGCAGCGAGGATGAGGTACGTCGTCCGGTAGTCCGGGTCGCCGGGCAGGATCGGCGTCAGCACCAGCGTGATCAGCCCGCCGAACACGACGAGCATGAAGATCCGGGTCTGGATCCGTCCGTTCAGGGTGGGCAGCATCAGCGCGCTCCGGGGGTCGAGGCGGACAGGGGGGTGCGGGCGGTCACGGCGTGCTCCCGGCCAGCCACTTCCACCACTGCACGGTCGAGCGGACCGGCCCGATCTTCTTGCAGAAGCCGCGCTTGTTGAGGTCGAGGTAGATCTCCTGCGCGGCGACCTGCAGCCCGAGGAAGGTGTCGACGCCCGGGAAGTAACCGCCCAGCGTGGTCGCGCCGGAGGCGTACATCGCCCCGTTGCCCGACCCGGTGCCGATCAGCTCGAACGACCGGTCGACGTTGAGCCGGCCGACCGGGTTGCGGCTCGCGCCGCCGTGCTCGAGCAGGTCCTTGAGCAGCCGGTGCTCGGCGATGTCGGCCTCGAGGCCGGTGCAGTCGATGACGAAGTCGACCTCGATCGGCACGACCCCGTGGGCGGTGCGGACGTGGTTGACGATCCGGTCGCCGGACGGCTCCATCGCGTCGACGGTGCCGACGACGCAGTTGTACCAACCCTCGCGCCTGCCCTGGTTCATCTGCTTCTGCCAGAGCTTGCGCCACGGGGTGTTGGTGCCGCCCATGCGCTTGTAGAGCTCGGCGCGCTCCTCGCCCTCGAGGTTGCGCACCTGCGCCTTGAGCTGCCCGCCCCACACCGACTTCGGGTAGTTGAAGCCCTGGTAGGCCCAGCCGTTGCCGCCGCGGCGGCGCATCGTCACGCGGGTCCGCCCACCGCCGGGGCGCGGGTCGGACTCGTTGCCGTAGCCGTCGTTGGTGCCGGTGATGTAGGTGCGGAACAGGTGCACGATGTTGGTCTGCGCGCCGAACTTCTCGCGGTCGTCCATCAGCCGCTGCAGGATGCGGGAGGCGACGATGCCGCCGCCGCGCACCAGCACCGTGCTCGGCTTCTGCACGAGCCGCTCGTAGACGTGCTCGTGCGCCTCGTAGGCGTTGACGATGTGCTGGTAGTCGTTGTTCTCGGTGCGGTAGCGCTGGAGCTCGGGGAGGAACTTCAGGCCAGGGTAGCCGACCGCGAGGTGCACGTACTGCGAGCGGAACGCGACGCGCTTGGTCGCCGACGCCCCGGCGGGCGGGGTGAGGATCGTGAAGTAGCCGCCGCCGTACCGGCGCCGCACGATGCGCACCAGGCCCTTGACGAGCATCTCGTCGTAGTTGATCCGCTTCGACTCGCGCTCGAGCTGCTCGAACACGTTGCCGGCCTTGGGCGTGTAGTAGTCGGCGAAGATCGGCTCGCTGAACAGCTGCCAGAGCACCTTGGGGTTGAACTTCTTCACCCCCTCGGCGAAGCCGTACGACGGGAAGCCCCAGATGTTGTCCGGGCGCGACGCCGAGTCGGACCGGATCCGCTCGGGGCGGGGCACCTGGGAGACCCGGGTGAGGTACTCGTAGGTCTGCCAGGGGAAGTCGAGGGTGCTGAGGACGCGCATCTGCGACGTCGGCACGCCGGCGATGCGCAGGTAGTCCACGGTCACGAAGCTGCCGATGCCGCCGCCGACCGTCACGAAGGGGACGTCGACGATCGGGATGCCGGCCGACGCGACGAGGTCATCGGTCCAGAAGTCCGTCTCCAGCATCTGGTCGGTCAGGTCGCCCGTGATGGGCTGCGCCGGCAGGTAGGTGGACGGATCGGTGGTGGGGACGACGGATGCCGCCGAAGGATCGATCAACGCGCCTCCTAGGTCGCTGATGGCGTCCGGAACGCTAACCGGCTACCCGGCTCCGCGTCTGATGAATCCTTGCACTTCCTGCGGGAAGAGTGGAGGGTTTCCGGGTCGCAAGTGGGTGGCACCGTGCCATGCTGGGACCTTGGCTGGGCGTTGGCTCCCCGGCCCGACAGACACCACGGAGGACCTCGTGCAGGGAATCGCTGACTACGAGTTCGTCCGCCCCCTGGGCGAGTCGAACTACGGCACCAACTACCTCGCGAAGGCGCCTGCCCGGCTGGGGATCCCCGCGGAGCAGGTCGTCGTCAAGGTCATCGCCGGTCCGACGTCGGACGACGCCTTCCGCCGCGCGACCCGCGAGCTCAAGCACTTCAGCGTCGCCGACTCCGACCGCCTCGTCGCCGTCTACGACGCCGGCCGCCACGGTGGCGCGTTCTACTACGCGATGGAGTACCTCCCGCTCGGTTCGCTGGAGAGCCCGCACGGGCAGTTCGGCACCGCGGCCCGGGTAGCCGCCGTGCGTGACGCCGCGCTGGCCGCGCACGCCCTGCACGAGCGCGGCATCGCGCACCGCGACATCAAGCCCGCCAACATCCTGCTGGCCGAGGACGGGGGCCGGCTCGCCGACCTCGGCCTGTCCCAGCTGCTGTCCCCGGGCATGGTCACCACCGGCCTGGGCCAGATCGGCCTGGAGTTCACCGACCCGGCGATCATGCTCGGCGCGCAGGCCTCGCGCGCCAGCGACATCTGGTCGCTCGGCGCCTCGCTGCACTTCGCGATCACCGGCAAGGGCGTCTACGGCGAGCTCAAGGGCACCGAGCCGCTGCTGCTCGTGCGCTCGATCCTCGCCTCGCAGCCGACCCTGTCCGACGAGCTCCCGGCGTCGGCGCGCGACCTGGTCGAGGCGGCCCTGGCCGCGGACGTGAAGGACCGGCCGCGCACCGCGGCCGAGGTCGCCGAGCGGATCTCGGGCCTCGTCGCCGAGCTGGGCTCGGCGGTCTGATGGAGCTCCACGACGCGATCCGCTCCGTCGTCGTCGAGCACGGCGACTCCATGCTCTCGGACGCGACCGGCTTCCGGGGCGTGCTCGACGACGTGCTCGAGGAGCGGCAGGCCACGACCGGCGACATCAACCTGCTCGTCGACGCCGTCCGCTTCGACGTGCTCTCCCCGCTGGTCGCCATGATCGACAGCGGCGCCGACGTCTCCCGCGCGGTCGAGGAGGCCGGCGCCCGGCTCGCCCGCGAGCGCGGCGGCGCCGACCAGGGCGCCGCCAGCTGGGCCTCCGCCGTGCTCGGGTACGCCGTGGGCAAGGTCCCCGAGGCCCTCGTGCTGCGCTACCGCTCGGCCCGACCGTCCGGCCACCTGCCGCCGCCGACCGCCGCCCCGCCGGCGGGCCCGACCCCGTCGCAAGCCTCGGGGGGCTGGCAGCCCGGGCCCGGCTTCGCCCCGACCCCACCCGGCAAGAAGGGCAAGGGGCCGGTGGTGTGGGCCGCGGCAGCGGTCGCGGGCGTCGTCGTGGTCGGTGGCATCATCGCCGGCGTCGTGGTCGCCACCAGCGGTGGCGGCAAGGAGGACCCGCCCGGTCCGCCGGACACCCCGGCGGTCGACGTCGACCCCGCCGCGATCGACGAGCGCTACGACGCGCTGGCCGGCTCGATCACCGCCGACGCCTCCGACTGCGAGGCGGCCGACCCCGGCAAGGACCAGGACGAGGTCGTCGAGTGCACGGTCAACGCCGGGAAGCTCCGGCTGGTGACCTACACCGACCAGGCAGCGGCTGAGGCGGCGCGGGAGGCGCGGCTGGACTACCGCGCCGGGACGCTGGTCGCCGACAACGGCTCGACCGCCTTCTACGAGTTCGACCCCGAGCGCGGCGGCACCAGCGACCCGGCCATCGTCTACTGGGACAGCACGACAGCCCTGCAGTCGGCGACCCTGACCGCCACCGGCAGCGCGGACATCGACACGCTGGGCCAGCTCTACAAGGCGACCACTCCGCGGGTCGCCGTCCCCACCGCGCCGGCCCACCCGGTGCTGCGCGAGTTCATCAAGATCAACATGGACGTCGCCGGTTGCGCGCGGCAGCGCACCTTCTTCGCCGGCGAGACCGAGGAGAGCGCGTGCGAGGCGGACGTCGACGGCATCGTCGTCAACGTCGGCCGCTACAGCACCCGAAAGGGCCTGGTCGAGGACCGCCAGTACTACAAGGGCAAGTACAAGGAGGCCGGCACCCAGGGCGGCGGCGGCACGTGGCGCTTCGGCGAGGGCAAGGGCGAGGGCGCCTACTACGCCTACCTGCAGGACGGCACGGCCGCGCTCTACTGGGACTGGAACAAGGCCGACTGCAACTGCTACGGCATCGCCTGGAGCTTCGACGGCGACCTGCAGAAGCTCGAGGAGTGGTGGCCCGGCGAGGGTGCCTGACCCGGGAGGGGCGGCCGGTCAGTCGCCGGCGGTCTCCGGCACCGGGACGGTGTCGGCCAGGTCCGGGCGATCGATCCCGGCCACGTCGGAGCGCACCAGCAGCGCCATGGTGGTGTCGTCGCCGCCGACCTGCGCCGGCTCGGCCAGCCAGTGCAGCCCACGGCTCCGGCTGAACTCCAGCAGCTGCTGCCCGGTCTCGCGCCACCAGCCGGCGCTGTCGACGCGCGGCCGGCCGAAGCCGTCGGTGCACAGGAAGACCAGTGCGACGTCGTCGACGCGGGCGTCCACGACGGCCGTGCGCAGTGCCTCCAGCGGCCGCGGCTGGCACAGCGAGCTGGTGTGCAGCCCGTCCAGCGAGGGGTCCTCGGGCAGCGGGCGGTCGGCCTCGCCGTGCGCCGAGACCAGCACCGAGTCGCCGTCACCGATCTGCAGGAAGAGCACCAGGTCGCCCACCGCCGCACACGCGAGGACGGTGGAGCCGTAGGCCCGGAGCACGTCCTCGCCGGCGCCGAGCGCGAGCTCCGCCTCGGCGTACGGGTGGGCCTCGACGTGGTGGCGGACCTTGGCGCCCCACGTGCTGACCAGGCCGTCAGCAGCGGTGCGGAGCAGTTCCTCGGCGACGGAGGGGTCGTCGGCGGCCACCACTTCGGGAAGGATGCGGCGCAGCTCCTCCACGGCGCTGACGACCGCGAGCGCCGCCCCGGTGTCGCTGCGGAAATGGAGCTTGTGCCCGTGGCCGTCGGCGACCGCGACCACGGCGTGACCGGCGTTCGGGTCGGTCCAGGTGAGGACGGCGTCCTGCAGCGGCAGCTGGTCGCGGACGTGCACCGACCCGATCGATGAGCCGGACAGCGTCGTCCAGCGAACGGTCATGCGAGCGTGCTCCAGATCGGGTCACCGATCGGGCTCGGGGGCGCCGCGTTGACGCCGGTGCCGGGGCCGACGACGGGACGGGAGGCGACCTTGCTGGCCGCCTTGGACGCCCAGATGATGTACTCGACGAGCTGCTCGGGGTTGTCCGCACGCAGCAACGGCACGTCCTCGTCACCGATGAACCGGCGCAGGGAGTGCATGTCGGCGTCGCGGCCCACTCCCAGCGCGAGCCGCACGGCCGTCGCGCCCCACCGGTTGTTGAGCAGCGTCTGCAGGCCCTCGGCGAACGAGACCCCGCTGCTCTGGGTGGGCCGGCCGTCGGAGACCAGGATGATCGCGGGCGGGAACGCGCTGCTGGACTCGTCGAGGTGGTCGAGCGCGCCGGCGAGGGTCTGCAGCGCGCTGCCGAGCTCAGTGAACCCGCGGGGGACCGCCTCGAGGCGCTTCCAGTGGATCTGGTCGACCGGCGTCGGCTCCTCGATCACCCACTGCGGCTCGTTGGCGAACGCCAGCACGCGGATGAGCAGCTCGGCGTGCGGGTTGGCCCGCGCCTCGTCCTTGAGGTGGGGGAGCACCTCGGTGATGGCGTTGTTGAGCGCCTGGATGCGGCCGCCGCGCAGCATCGAGCCCGACACGTCGAGCACGAAGATGAAGTGCAGTGGCKTGCGCGCCAGTGCGCCACCGAGCCGGTCGCTCATCGCGGCCTCCTTACAGGGTCCCGGGTTTCAACTATCCCCGATCTGTCGAGGTTATAGCCTGTCACGGGTCAACGAACGCGATCACGGAGGTCGGGCACGCCGATGGTGCTGGCAGAGGGCGTCGAGGTCGACCTCGGCCCGTTGGGGCGAGCCCGGGTGACGTCGCTGCTCGGCCAGGGCGGACAGGGCTACGTGTTCGAGGTGCGCCGCGACTCCGGGGAGCCGCTCGCCCTGAAGTGGTACAAGCCGGAGAGCGCGACCGCGCAGCAGTACGACGAGATGCAGCAGCTCGTCGAGATCGGCTCGCCGCACCAGCGGTTCCTGTGGCCGCTGAGCATGGCCCGCGTGGCCACCGAGCCGAGCTTCGGCTACGTCATGCACCTGCGCCACCAGCGCTTCCTCGAGCTCAGCTACCTGCTCCTCAACGCCGACCGCGACGGCAACCCGCTCGACGTGTCCTTCTCGTCGATCATCGAGCTCTGCCGCCAGCTCAGCTACAGCTTCCTGCGGCTGCACGCCCGCGGGCTGTGCTACCGCGACATCTCGTTCGGCAACGTCTTCTTCGACCCCACCAACGGCGACGTGCTGATCTGCGACAACGACAACGTCGGCATCGACAACGGCACCGGCCGGGTGCTCGGCACGCCCTACTTCATGGCGCCCGAGGTCGTGCGCGACACGACCTACCGGACGCTGCCGAACACCGACACCGACCGGCACTCGCTCGCGGTGCTGCTCTTCTACGCGCTCTTCCTCGGCCACCCGCTCGAGGGCGCCCGCACCGACGCCGGGATGCGCGACGCGCACTGGCTGATGACCCACTTCGGCACCGACCCGCTGTTCTGCATGCACCCCGAGCGCACCGAGAACCGGCCCGCGCAGATCGTCCAGCAGTACTGGAACATCTACCCGAAGTTCCTGCGTGACCTGTTCGTGCAGGCCTTCGTGGACGGCATCGACCAGCCCGGCGCACGGGTGACCGAGGGGCAGTGGATCAAGGCGATGGACCGGCTCCGCGACGGCATGCTCGCCTGTCCGACGTGCGGCACCACGAACTTCTGGGCCCCGGACACCGACACCGTGACCTGCTGGCAGGACCGGACGCAGTTCCAGCCGCCGTACCTCCTCCAGGTGGGGCGGCGCACCGTCGCGGTCGGTCCGCAGACCACGCTGCGCTCGGACCACCTCACCTCCGGCATCGACCAGCCCACCGTCGTCGCCCGCGTGCGCCAGCACCCCGAGGCGCGTGAGCGCTGGGGCCTGCACAACGCGTCGGACTTCTCCTGGCCGGTCGCCTACCCCGGCGGGCAGAACTTCCTGCTCGAGCCGGACCGCACGATCGAGCTCGTCGAGGGTGCGCGCATCCAGGTCCGCAACACCACCGTCCAGGTGCGCCGCCCGGTCGCGGCCGCGCCGGTGCCGGGCGCCTAGGGTGTCGGCCATGTCCAGTGGCGCGCTCGTGGTCGAGGTCGACGGACGCGTCCTGCGCCTCGACGGGAAGTCGTCCTACCGCATCGGCCGGGCGATCGAGGCCGACGTCGTGCTGACGGCGGGCTCGGTGTCGCGCCAGCACGCCGAGATCCGCCAGGGCGACGGCGGGTGGGTCCTCGTCGACGCCGGCAGCCAGTTCGGCACCTTCGTCGAGGGCCAGCAGGTCGCCGAGCACCGCATCGACCGCCGGACCGCGGTCCGCTGCGGGCCGGCCGCCCCGGGCGCGGAGCTGGTCGTCGTCCCCGCCGAGCAGTACGACGACGCGTCGGCCACGCCTGCGGCGCCGGCCCCGCCGCCCCCGATGCCCGACCAGCTCGACGAGCCGACGAGCATGCCGTCCGCCGCGTTCCCGCCGCCCGCGGGGGCGCCCTCGCGCTTCGCCCCCGGTGGTGCCCCGGGCGCCGCCGGCCCGGTCGGTCCGCCGCCGTCGGCACCCCCGTCCGCCCCGTTCCCCGCGCCGTCGTTCCCCGCTCCGCCGCCGTCCGGACCGCCCGTCGGCCCACCGTCGGGTCCGCCGGCGGGCCAGCGTCCGGGCGGGTTCCCGGGCGACCGTCCCGGGGGCGCGCCCGGGCTGCCGCCGGCGATCGAGGGCAACGACGCGACCCAGGTCCTGGCCGCGACCCCGCGGCAGGGGCCGCCGGGCTACGGCGCCCCGCCGCCGCAGCGCACCGGTCCCGACCTGCTCCTCGTCGTCGAAGGGCGCGAGCACCGCTTCCGCCACCCGGCGCAGGTCACCGTCGGCCGGCGCGGGGACTGCACCGTCGTGGTCGCCGACCCGGCCTGCTCCCGGGTGCACGGGCGGATCGACGCCAAGCCGGGCGGGTGGGTCTACACGAACCTCTCCAACGAGGGCAGCTGGCTCGACGGTCGCCGGGTCGACGTCCGCCACTTCGACGAGCGGGTCGCCGTACGCCTGGGTCACCCGGTCGCCGGCACCGAGCTGACCCTCGTGCCGATCCTGTCCGCCGCGGAGGAGGAGCGCCGGATCGCGCGGCGCCGCCTGCGCCGCCGCCTCGCGATCGTCGGTGCGGTCGCTGCGGGCCTGCTCCTCGTCGTGGGTGTCCTCGGCGCAGCCCTGCTCATCGGCCGCGACGACGACGGCGCGCCGACCACCGGCGAGCGACCCGACCCGACCGGCGGCACGTCGTCGATGGACACGCTCACCGACGCCGAGCTCGACGCTGCCAAGGCCGCGACCGTGAAGATCACCGCGGAGACCACCGACGAGATCGGGCGGCCGGTCAGCTACGGCGGGTCCGGCTCGATCATCCGCGAGGACGGTCTGATCCTCACCAACGCCCACGTCGCCGCCCCGGCGTCGCCCGGGCTGAGCGAGCAGTACTCCGGACCCACCATCGAGGACCCGGAGTACCTCCTCATCCACCTCACCGACGGCATGACCGACATGAACTCCGAGCCGACCTACCGGGCCCGGGTGGTCGAGGCCGACGGCCTCCTCGACGTCGCCGTCATTCAGGTCTACGCCAACGCCGACGGCAGCGACCTCGACGACGAGGTCGACCTGCCCACCGTCCCGGTCGGCACCTCGGCCGAGCTGCGCGCCGGCGACGACGTGACCGTGCTCGGTTTCCCGGCGGTCGCCCGGTCCGAGGACTCGATCACCGTCACCACCGGCGTGGTCTCGACGATCATCAACGACCCCGAGCTGGGCCCGCGCTCCGAGCTCGACACCGACGCCCGGATCGCCCCCGGCAACTCCGGCGGCATGGCGATCAACAACGACGCGGAGCTGATCGGCATCCCGACCGCGCTGCTGTCCGACCTCAACACGCCCGTGCTGAGCGGCCGGATCCGCTCGATCGACGTGGTCAAGGACCTCATCGACCGCGCGGAGGACGCGACCTCCTGACCCCCGACCGGGCGTGGCGGGTCAGCTGGCCTTCCGGGCCGCCGTCTTCTTCGCTGCGGCCTTCTTGGCGGTGGTCTTCTTCGCCGCAGTCTTCTTCGCCGCGGCGGACTTCTTCGCGGGCGCCTTCTTCGCTGCGGCCTTCTTGGCGGTGGTCTTCTTCGCCGGCTTCTCCTCCGGCTCCTCGCCGCGGCTGGTCTTCGCCGCCTCGACGGAGCGCTGCAGCGCGGCGAGCAGGTCGACCACCTCGCCGCCGGTCTTCGTCGACGTCTCGGTGCGCTGGACCTCGCCGCCCTCGATCTTGGCGCGGACCACGGCGGTGACGGCCTCGGCGTAGTCGTCCTCGAACTCGGAGGCGTCGAAGTCGCCGGAGAGCGTCTCGATGAGCATCTGCGCCATCTTCACCTCGGCGTCCTTGACCTCGCCGACCTCGACGCTGAAGTCCGGCTGGCGGATCTCGTCGGGCCACATCATCGTCTGCAGCACGATCACGTCGCCGGCCTCGGTCTCGCGCACGCGGAGCACGGCGGTGGTGGTGCGCTGGCGCAGGGCGACGGTGACGACGGCCATCCGCTTCGACTCGCGCAGCGCCTGGCGCAGCAGGGCGTACGGCTTGGCGCCGGAGCTCTCCGGCTCGAGGTAGTAGCTCTTCTCGAAGAGCATCGGGTCGATCTGGTCGGCGGGCACGAACTTCTCGACCGCGATCTCGCGGGAGGAGGTCGTGGGGAGGTTGGCCATGTCCTCGTCGGTGAGGACGACCATCTCGCCGTCCTCGGTCTCGTAGCCCTTGGCGATGTCGGAGTAGGGCACCTCCTCGCCGTCGATCGAGCACACGCGCTGGTACTTGATCCGGCCGCCGTCCTTCGCGTGCACCTGCCGGAACGACACGTCGTGGCTCTCGGTCGCGCTGTAGAGCTTGACCGGCACGCTGACGAGGCCGAACGAGACGGCCCCCTTCCAGATCGCACGCATGCGGTCAGACTACGCCGCCGCGGGGACACCGCGGGGGCGTCCGGACACGCCGGTGCGGCTCGCGACTGGGACGATGGGGCTCGTGGCGCACTCCCTCGACACCATCGGCATCGTCGGCGGCGGCATCGTCGGGCTCGCGGTCGGCCGCGAGATCACCCTCCGCCGGCCCGGCACCCGGGTGGTCGTCCTGGAGAAGGAGGTCGAGGTCGGCGCCCACCAGACCGGCCACAACTCCGGGGTGGTGCACGCCGGGATCTACTACCGCCCCGGCAGCCTCAAGGCGACGCTGTGCACCCGCGGCCGGCTGCTGCTGCGCGACTACTGCGCCGAGCACGGCCTCCCGTACGACGAGTGCGGCAAGGTCGTGGTCGCCGTCGACCCCGCCGAGGCCGACCGCTTCGACGCCCTCGAGCGCACCGCGACCGAGAACGGCGTGCCCGGCCTGCGCCGCCTCGACGCGGCCGCCCTGCGCGAGGTCGAGCCGCACGCGGTCGGCCTCGCCGCGCTGCACTCGCCGCACACCGCGATCACCGACTACGTCGCCGTCGCCCGCCGACTGGCTGCCGACATCGAGGCCGCCGGAGGGGAGGTGCACTGCTCCACACCGGCCACCGCGATCTCCCGGGTCGCGGGTCGGGTGCGGGTCAGCACCCCGCGCTCGTCGTACGACGTCGACCGGCTGGTGCTGTGCGGCGGGCTGCAGTCCGACCGGCTCGGCCGGCTGGCCGGCGGCGAGGCGGACCCGCGGATCGTCCCCTTCCGCGGCGAGTACCTCGCGGTGCGCCGCGAGAAGCAGGACCTCGTGCGGGGGATGGTCTACCCGGTGCCCGACCCGCGCTACCCCTTCCTCGGCGTCCACTTCACCCGCCGCGTCGGCGGTGGCCTCGAGGTCGGGCCGAACGCGGTGCTGGCGCCGCACCGCGACGGCTACCGCCGACGCTCGGTCCGGCCGGCGGACCTGGCCAGCACGCTGGCCTGGCCCGGCTTCTGGCGGATGGCCCGGCAGCACTGGCGCACCGGCGTCACCGAGGTCCGGGGCTCGCTCTCCGTGCGCGCCTACCTGCGCCAGGCACAGCGCTACGTGCCCGGCATCGCGGCCGACGACGTCGTGCGCGCCGGCTTCGGCGTGCGCGCGCAGGCCGTGGACCGCGACGGCACCCTCGTCGACGACTTCCGCATCGACAACCTCGACGGGGTGCTGTGCGTGCGCAACGCCCCGTCGCCCGCCGCCACGTCGAGCCTGGCCATCGCAGAGCACGTGGTCACCCGGCTGACGGCATGATGGGCCCGTGCCCGACCTGCTCCCGATGCTCGCCTCCCCGGGCAAGCACGTCCCGCCGGGGGAGGTGTGGCGCCACGAGGTGAAGTGGGACGGCGTCCGCGCCCTCACCCGGGTCGCCGACGGCGTGGTCACGATGACCAGCCGCAACGGCAACCGGATCACCGCCGCCTGGCCCGAGCTCGCGGTCGCCCCCGACGTCGGCGACGACACCGTCGTCGACGGCGAGATCATCGCGCTCAACGAGCGCGGCGTGCCCGACTTCCGGGTGCTCGCCGACCGGATGCACGTGCGCAAGGCCGCCACCGTCGCCCGCCTCGCGGAGCGGGTCCCGGCCACCTTCATGGTCTTCGACCTGCTCCGCCTCGGCGGCGAGGACCTGTGCGGCCTGCCGCTGGAGGAGCGCCGCCGCCGGTTGGGCGACCTCGACCTGTCCCGTGCCGGCTGGCAGGTCCCGCCGGAGTACGACGACGGCGCGATGCTGCTCGAGGCCACCCGCGCGCAGGGGCTCGAGGGGATCGTCAGCAAGCGCGTCGACTCGACCTACCGGCCCGGCCAGCGCACCCAGCACTGGCTGAAGTTCGCGCACCGCCACCGCGGTTCGTTCGTCGTGGGCGGCTGGCGCCCGCAGACCGGGTCGACCGACCGGCTCGGGGCGCTGCTGGTGGGGGAGCCGACCGCCGACGGGCTGCTCTACCGCGGCCGGGTCGGCAGCGGCATCGGCCCGAAGCAGGCGCGTACCCTCGCCGGGGTCCTCGAGCCGCTGGCCAGCAGCACCAACCCGTTCGCCGACGAGGTGCCGCGGGTCGACGCGAAGGGCACCTACTGGGTGGAGCCGGTCGTGGTCGTCGACATCGACACGCACGGAGCCGGCTACGCACGGCTGCGCCAGCCGTCGTACCAGGGCGTGCGCAGCGACCTCACGCCCGACGACCTCTTCCAGGAGCCGAGCTGATGGCGAAGAAGGCCGACCACCCGCAGACCGAGGTGCACGTCGACGTCGAGGGCCGCACGATGCGGCTGACCAACCTCGAGAAGGTGCTCTTCCCCGCCACCGGCACCACCAAGGGCGAGGTCCTCGACTACTACGCGCGGGTCGCGCCGGTGATGCTGCCGCACCTCGCCGGCCGCCCGGTCACCCGGATCCGGTGGCCCCACGGCGTCGGCGACATGAGCTTCTTCGAGAAGAATGCGCCCGCCGGAACCCCGGCGTGGGTGCGCACCGTCGACGTCCCGACCACCGGCAGCCGGCTGCGTCGTTCCGGGGGGTCCACGGGGGGCGGAGCCCCCCGTGCGGACGGGGACACCCTGCGGTTCCCGATCATCGACCAGCTCGCGACCCTGGTGTGGGCGGTCAACCTGGCCGCCCTCGAGCTGCACGTGCACCAGTGGACCGTCGACGACGACGGCACGCCCGTCGGTGCCGACCGGGTCGTCATCGACCTCGACCCCGGCGAGGGCGCGGGGCTGCACGAGTGCTGCACCGTGGCGCTGCTCGCCCGCGACGCGCTGGCCGGGCGCGGCCTCGACGCGATCCCGGTGACCAGCGGCAGCAAGGGCCTGCACCTCTACGCGCGGCTGGACGAGCCGCTGCCGTCGGAGGAGACCAGCGAGCTGGCGAAGGAGATCGCCGAGGAGCTGCAGGCCGCACGCGGTGACCTGGTCACCGCGACGATGACCAAGGCCCGCCGGCGGGGCAAGGTGTTCCTCGACTGGTCGCAGAACGCCGGCTCCAAGACCACCGTCGCGCCGTACTCCCTGCGTGCCACGCCGCGTCCCCAGGTCGCCACCCCAATCACCTGGGACGAGGTCGCCGAGGGCGCCGAGGACCCGCTCGGGCTCGACCAGTTCTCGATGGCGCAGGCGCTGGAGCGCGTCGACGAGCTCGGCGACCTGTTCGCCTGACCCGGTGGGTCAGTCAGCCCGGCGGCGCATGCCGTAGACGTCGAACTCGGAGACGGCGCCCGCCGGGTCGCCGCCGGTGCCGACCGCGCTGGCGAGCTCGGCGGGGGACGTGGCGTGGTCGGCCTCGTCGAGGGTCGCGTCGATGAGCATCTGGAACTCCGGCGAGGGGTGGTGCACCCGCTGCGCCGCCACGTCGATCCGCCAGCCCTGGCGGCCGAGGTCGTTGAACACGCCCATCAGCGTGGTGTTCTTCTCCGCGGCGATCCCCTCGAAGCCGTCGGCGGCCTCGATGAGGTAGACCGGCCGGGTGACGGCGAGCGAGGCGGCGTCGTAGAGCGGCACCCACAGGCGCGCGTACTCGTAGATCCGCGTCACACTCACCCCACCAGTGTAGGACTCGCCGCCGACGGGCGCCGGGTCGTTCCGCGCCGCTCGGGCCGGCTCCTGGCAGGTCCGGACGGGCTCAGACGGGCTCAGGCGGAGCGGAGGGGGCGCACCGCGGTCGGGTCGACCACGTGGCCGAGGTCGACGCCGGCGCCCAGCACGATGCCGGTGCCGACGACACCGGGGGCGTCGACGACGTCGGCGACCACGACCGTGACGTTGTCGCGGGTGCCGCTGTCGACCGCGGCGAGCACCAGCCGCTCGGCGGCCATGCTGCGCGACTCGAGCCCGCCCAGCATCTGCAGCGCGGCGGGGGAGACGACGTCGCTCAGGCCGTCGCTGCACAGCAGGAGCCGGTCGCCGGGGCGCAGGTCGAGCGGCTGCACCACCGGCTCGGGGGCGTGGTCGGCGCCGATGGCCTGCAGCACGACGTGGCGGTACGGCGACGTGGCGGCCTGCTCCGGCGTGAGCCGCCCGGCGTCCACCAGGGCCTGGACCATCGTCTGGTCGTGCGAGATCTGGGTCAGCCGGCCCTCGCGCAGCAGGTAGGCGCGGGAGTCGCCGACCTGGGCGAGCGCGGTGTGCTCGCCGTCGGTGAGCACCGCGGTCAGCGTGGTGGCCATCCCGGTGCGGGCCGGGTCGGCGGCCACGCCGGCGGCGAGCTGCTCGTGCGACTCGTCCGCGGCGAGGTGCAGCAGCCGGGTCGGCTCCATGCCGGGGTGCGCGAGCGCCCGGGCGCTGAGCACGTAGGTCGTCGTCGCCGAGGCGACCTCGCCCGCGGCGGCACCGCCGACGCCGTCGGCGACGCAGAGCAGGTATGGGCCGGCGAACCCGGCGTCCTCGTTGTGCTCACGCACGGGGCCGGTCTCGCTGAGCGCGGCGAAGCGGAACTGCAGCACGGGCCACCTCCCGGGGTCGGTCACCTGTGCAACGCTTGCGGCCGCGGGTTGGTTCCGGCGGCCGGTGCGGCACGCCTCCTCGGGAGGAGGTGTCGGCCGGGTCAGGAACGGAAGCCGACCTGGCCCGTGGTGCTGCGGCCGATCTCGACGTAGGCGAGCTTGGCGACCGGGACCACGGTGACCTTGCCCTTGGTGTCCTTGAGGGTCAGCACGCCGTCCGGCGACGACAGCGCCTCGGTGACCTGCGCGGCGACACCCTCGTTGGTGTCGTCGGTCTCGATGACGAGCTCACGGGCCGTCTGCTGCACACCGATCTTGACCTCGACGGTCATGTCACTCTCCTCGTTCCGGGGGTACGGCCGCGCCTCCGGGGCCGTTCACGGGTTCAGCCTAGGCCCGGGCTGGTCACCCGGGGTCCCGGGTCGCCCAGCGGGGCTGCCGGGCCGGTCAGCCGGCCTGCGGCTCGTCGGCCTTCGGGTAGCCACCGATGCCGCGCCACGCGAGCGCGGACACCAGGGCGGTCGCCTCGTCGCGGCTGAGGCCGGTGATGCCGTTGTCGGTGTCGGACATCCAGAACCGGGCGCTGACCTGCGCCATGCCGACCAGCGACACCGCGAGCAGGCGGGAGGCGGCCTCGGGGAGCGAGGTGTCCTCCGCGATCACGGCGGCGATCATGTCGGCGCACTCGGTGGTCACCCGGTCCACGTGCCCGCGGACGGCGGGCTCGTTGGTCAGGTCGGACTCGAAGACCAGCCGGAACGCCCCGGTCTCGTGGCCGACGTACGCGTAGAACGCGTCGATCGCGGCCGCGACGCGCTGCTTGTTGTCGTGCGTCGCCTCGAGCGCCTTGCGGCAGTTGGCGATGATCGCGTCGCAGGCGGCGTCGAGGATCGCCAGGTAGAGCTCGAGCTTGCCCGGGAAGTGCTGGTAGAGCACCGGCTTCGAGACCCCGGCCCGCTCGGCGATGTCGTCCATCGCCGCGGCGTGGTAGCCCTGGGCCACGAAGACCTCGAGCGCAGCGGACAGCAGCTGCGCTCGTCGCTCCCGCCGGGGGAGTCGGACACCGCGCGGCCGGGACTCGTCGAGGTCGAACTGCTCCATTGCCACGCGAGGAGCCTACTCGCTGGTAGCCCCGGGTCCCGACAGGTGTCCCGGGTCACGCCGCGGTCGGTGCGCCTCGTCCAGACGCTGGGACGCGGTGTCCGGGCACCGGACCGGAGGGGGGACCATGGAGGGACTGGGAACACCCCGGCCCGACCTGGCGTTGGGACCGGGACGAACCCCCCACCCCGAACTGTGAACCGAGGAGCAGTCCCGTGAGCTTTCCCGCGCTGGTGGAGCCGGCCGACGAGCTGACCATCGACGAGGTCCGCCGCTACAGCCGGCACCTGATCATCCCCGACGTCGCGATGGACGGCCAGAAGCGGCTGAAGAACGCCAAGGTCCTGGTCATCGGCGCCGGCGGCCTCGGCAGCCCGGCGCTCCTCTACCTCGCCGCGGCCGGCGTCGGCACGATCGGCATCGTCGAGTTCGACGAGGTCGACGAGTCGAACCTGCAGCGCCAGGTCATCCACGGCCAGTCCGACGTGGGCCGGCCCAAGGCCGTCTCCGCGCAGGAGTCGATCGCCGAGATCAACCCGCTCGTCAACGTCATCGTGCACAACGAGCGCCTCGACAACGACAACGTGCGCGAGGTGTTCTCCGGCTACGACCTCATCGTGGACGGCACCGACAACTTCGCCACGCGCTACATGGTCAACGACGCGGCGTACTTCCTCGGCATCCCGTACGTGTGGGGCTCGATCTACCGCTTCGACGGCCAGGCCTCGGTCTTCGCGCCGACGATGGCCCCCGACGCCCCCTGCTACCGCTGCCTCTACCCGGAGCCCCCGCCGCCGGGCATGGTCCCCTCGTGCGCCGAGGGCGGCGTGCTGGGCGTGCTGTGCGCCCAGATCGGCTCCATCCAGGTCAACGAGGCGATCAAGGTCCTCATCGGCGCCGGGGAGCCCGCCATCGGCAAGCTCGTCATCTACGACGCACTCGAGCTCGAGTGGCGCAAGCTGAAGGTCCGCAAGGACCCCAACTGCGCGCTGTGCGGCGAGAACCCGACGGTCACCGACCTGATTGACTACGAGACCTTCTGCGGCGCGATCTCCGAGGAGGCCGCGGACGCCGCTGCCGACTCGACCATCTCGGTCACCCAGCTGGCCGCGATGCTCAAGGAGAAGGAGGAGGGCAGCCGCGACTTCGTCCTCGTCGACGTGCGCGAGCCCGCCGAGGCCGAGATCAACCACATCCCGGGCGCGGTCCTCATCCCCAAGGGCGAGTTCCTCAACGGCAACGCGCTCTCCCAGCTGCCGCCGGTCGACTCCGGCAAGCAGGTCGTCCTGCACTGCAAGAGCGGTGTCCGCTCCGCCGAGTGCCTGGCCGTCGTCAAGGGCGCCGGCTACGACGACGCGGTCCACGTCGGCGGCGGCGTGGTGGCCTGGGTCAACCAGATCGACCCCAGCCAGCCGTCGTACTGACCGGCTGACCGGCTGACCTGCTCGGCCGGCTGAGACGCGGAAGGGCCCCGCGATCCCTCGGGATCGCGGGGCCCTTCGTCGTCCTGGCTCAGCCGAACCGGTGCGTCACGGGTTGGTGACGTGGACGGTGATCGTGCCGTCCTTCTTCTCGTTGAGCACCCGCGCCTTGACGCCCGCACCGACGACCTTCACCGAGTTCCACGGGTTGGTCTCGGCCCAGTAGCGGTTAGGGTCGGAGTCGTCGAACGTCGCGATCCCCTTGGCGCTCGGGGCACAGGCCTCCAGCGTCTCGACGTCGTCACCGGACGCCACCTGCTTGTGCAGGCACACCGCGTCGGTGCGCGACTTCGAGAAGGTGGCGTCGAACGGCTCGCGCCGGTTCGTCGGGCTGGTGCCGTCCGGGAAGGTCAGCGAGTCCGGCCGGACGTCGACCGGCAGGGCGTAGCCCTCGCCGACGTGCTTGCTGGTGTTGTTGTCGGCGTAGGCCAGGTCGACCAGCCACACGAGCATGCCGTTCTGGTACGGGAACTGCTCGACCCAGTCCGGCCGGGTGTAGGCCTCGCTGAAGTTGTACGGCCCGACCTCGAGGGTCTCGTCGTAGCCGACGTACTGACGGTTCTCGATCAGGTAGTAGCGCGGGGTCACCTTGGTGTCCGTGCCGGTCGAGATCGTGAAGCCGTCCGCGGTCCAGCCGTTGTCGCCGTCCTCGGCGCCGTCGGTGAAGGTCGTGCCGTCCGCCGTCACCGCGATGTTGTCGATGAACGCGCCGGCCTCGTTGAGCCCGCCGTCGGTGTTGTAGCGGAACCGCAGGATCGACTCCTGGCCGCCGGCGTCGTAGGACCAGCTGTGGCTCGCCCAGTCGGAGAAGCCGTCGATCTTGTCCAGCGTCGTCCAGCTGGAGCCACCGTCGAGGGAGTACTCCACGAACAGGAAGTCGTAGCTCTTCTCGATCTGGTTCCAGATGTCCGCGCCGACCTCGACCGTCGTCGCCGCCGGCACCGTGCGGGTCAGCGTGTTGACGAGGCTGTCGCCACGGCCGGACCACCACGCGTGCTCGCCCTCGGGCGGTGTCGTGTACTCCCGGATGGTCGTCTTGTCCGGCAGGTTCACCTTGATGGCCTGGTCGTGGCCCTTCATCGTCTTCTGCGACGGGCTCAGCTTGAACGCACCCTCCTCGCCGGCGTCCACCTCGGTGTAGTCCAGCCAGCCGAGGAAGAGCTTCTCCTCGGGACCGAAGCCGCCGGGCGTGGTGCCGATCGAGCCGTCGGCGCGGCCCAGCCACGACCCGGACGACATGACCGTCCAGAAGCCGGTGCCGTTCTCGCCGCCGGCGGTGTCGTAGAAGTCCGGCAGCTCGAGGTCGTGCCCGTACTCGTGCACGAACACGCCCAGGCCGCCGTTCTCGGGCTCGACGGTGTAGTCGCCGATGAAGTACCTCGACTCGCCGACCTGGGTGCCGCCGTACAGGTTCTCGGAGTCGCCGACCGTCGGGCCGGTCTGGCCGTACTGGTCGCCGTTGACGTACCACCGGTGCGACCAGATGGCGTCGTCACCGGCGCCGGCCTCCTCGCCACCGCCGGCGTGCACGGCCTGGAAGTGGTCGATGTAGCCGTCGGGCTCGTTGAAGTCGCCGTCGTTGTCGTAGTCGTACCGGTCCCACACGTCGAACTGCGAGAGGTACTCGTCGACCTGCTCCGGCGTCTTGCCCGACGCGAGCTGGTCCTCGTACCACGCGTTCGCGGTGTCGGCGATGAACGCCCACGAGCCGCCGTCGTCCTCGACCTCGTTGTCGCCGTAGCTGGACGCGTTGCCCGGGACCGTCACCCAGTCCTCGGTCGTCACCGTGACGTCGTAGCGGCCGGAGGAGGCCTCCTTGTAGAAGTCGCGGAACGACTCGCCCTCGCCGTTGAACATCTCGTCGAAGTGGGCCTTGCTGAAGTCCTCGACCCAGTACGTCGAGTTGTCCTCGGTGCGGTCGGGCTCGGGGATCTCGTTGTGCAGTGGCCCGGGCTCGGTGCCGTAGGCCGGGTTCGCCTCCGTGCCGAATTCCGCGAGCATCGTGAGCACCTTGTCGGTCCGGTCGACGGGGAACTCGACGTACTTGTTCTTGCGCAGCTTCACGACCGCGCCGCCGTCGGCCTGCTGGGTGAGCTTCGCGTTGCCGTTCTCGAGCAGCTCGAGGGCCTTGCGCATCTCGGCTCGCTGCTCCCTGGTCTTCGGGCCGGGGCGGTCGTGCTTCTTGGCGTGGGCCGCGGCCTGCCGGACCGGCCCGTCGTCCGGCGAGTCCGCCTCAGCCGGCTGGATGATGGCGCCGCCCAGGGCGAGCGCCGCGGCGCCGGCGATGACGCCGGATGCCAGTTTCTTCAAGATGACCTCCGAGATAGGTGCAGGTGGACGTTTGCGTGTCCGCGTGGCACCTCACACGAAAATCGACGGCCGGCGCAAGGGATCTGCACAAAACTGAGGCAAACCGGTCGGCCGTGGCGACATCGCCGGCAGCCGTCCCGGCCGCCCCGTGCGTAACCCGACGCGGGCGCACGTCGTTGTCCCAGACGATCGCAGCCGCGACTTCTCGGGCTGCTGCGGATCGTTTCCACGAGCGTTTGCCGCACCGAGGGAGCACCTGAGAGCCCCGTCCGGCCGGGCGGGGCTCTCGGCGTCCCCGGGCCGGTGTTGGATGTCCCTCGTGGACGAGGGGTACGTCGAGTCAGTGCTCGAGGTCGTCGAGCAGGTGCCGGCTGGCCGGGTCACGACGTACGGCGCCGTGGCGGCCGTGGTCGGAGGCGGGCCGCGCCAGGTCGGCTCGGTGATGGCCAGGCACGGCGGCCCGGTGCCGTGGTGGCGGGTGGTCCGTGCGGACGGCTCGCTCCCCGCCAGCCACGACGACCGGGCTCGCGCTGCCTACCTGGCCGAGGGCACGCCGCTGCGCGGCAACGGCGGCCTCGACATGTCGCGGGCCTTCTGGGACCCCGCGACGGGGGACTGACGGGTCAGCCCAGGGCCTTGATGGCCGCGTCGTAGTCGGGCTCGTTCGCGATCTCGGACACGAGCTCGGTGTGGAGCACCTTGCCGTCGGCGTCGACGACGACGATCGAGCGGGCGAAGAGGCCCTCGAGCTTGCCGTCGGTCAGCCGGACGCCGTAGTCGTCACCGAAGGTCGAGCGGAAGGCCGAGCCGACCTTGACGTTCTCGATGCCCTCGGCGCCGCAGAAGCGGTTGAGCGCCGGCGGCAGGTCCTGTGAGACGCACAGGACGGTGGTGTTCTCGAGGCTCGTGGCGAGCTCGTTGAACTTCCGCACGCTCGCGGCGCAGGTGCCGGTGTCGATGCTCGGGAAGATGTTCAGAACGGTGCGCTGGCCCTCGGGCAGGGAGACCGGGCCGAAGTCGGCGCCGACCAGCTCGACGGACGGGGCAGCAGCGCCGACGGCCGGGAGCTCGCCGACGGTGTGGACGGGGTTGCCCCCGAGTGCAGTGGTAGCCATGCCCTGATGTCTAGCAGGTCGCCCTGTGGGGTGGGTCACCGGAGTCACAGGGTGGGCACCAGTCCGGTCAGCGCAACCGGCCGAGGAAGCCGACCGCCGTGCGGAGCTCCAGCAGGCGCCGCTCCCACGTGATGCCGACGACGGTCAGCAGCGCCCCGGCGAGGCCGATCCAGACCCACTTCGGGACGTCGCCCGCGTAGGGCCCGAGCTCGCGGAGCACGATCGCCGCGCCGACGCTCGCACCGACCAGCAGCGGGGCGCTCCAGCGCATCGCGGCGCCGGCGACGGTGAGGGTCAGGCAGGCCGCGCCGAGGAGCAGCGCCCGCAGCGACACCGGGTCGCCGAGCGCCCACAGCAGGGTCGGGACGGTGGCGAGCACCAGGCCGGGCAGCAGTGCCTCGGTGGAGCCGACGTCGGGGGAGCGGTGCATCCTCCACGCGCCGAGCGCGAGCAGGGCTGCGGCCAGCGGCAGCGTGTACGCCTCCGGCTCCCGCACCTCGAGGTCGGCGAGGCGCACCCACGTCGCGAGCATCAGCAGCGCGGCGCCGAGCCACGCGACCTGCCGACGGGACTCGTTCACCAGCGCGGTGGCGCAGGCGAGGAAGCCGGCGACGGCCAGCCACAGGGCGAGCAGCCCGCCGAGGTCGTAGGTCGCGGAGAGGGAGATCGGCAGCGTGACGACCGCCGCCGCGACCGCGGTCAGCTCCACCTCGGTCCGCGGCAGGGCGACGGCCGCGATGCCCACGGCCAGCAGCACCGGGACCGCGACCCACGTGTCGCCGCCGTCGAAGGAGTGCACCAGCCCGGTGACGGCCAGGGCGAGGAGCGGGGTGAACGCGAGGCCGCCGACCACCTTGGTGCCGCCGCGACCGAGCAGGGCGACTGTCAGGGCGAACGCCGCGCCGAGCCCGGCAGCGACCACGGTCAGCGGGGCGCTCGGGATCGCGACGACCCCCGCGCCGGTGGCGACGACCAACGCCCCCACGACGCCCTCAGTGCTGCGGAACGCCGCGCTGGCCGCCGCGGTCAGCAGCAGCACCGCGACCGGCAGGGCCAGCTGCACGTCGTACGACGCGAGCGTGGTGGCGGCGCCGACGCCGGCCACGACGACGGCCGGTGCCAGCCAGCCGCGGAGGGCCGTGCGGTCGCGGTCGGTCACCAGCAGGGCGACGAACGCGAGCACCACCAGCAGCGACGGGACGAGGAGCAGCGGCTCGGTCTGGGGGGACCGGCCGTCGACGACGACGTCGAAGGTGCTGGCGAACGGCTGGGTGTACTCACCCCAGCGGACGACGGCGATGCTGCCGGTCAGCAGCGCGAGCCCGCACAGCACGAGGCTGCCGGCACCCGCCGGGGCGATGGCGATCGGGCGGACCCGGCGGGGGAGGAGGGCGAGGGCGGCGACCCAGGCGGCGGTCGCGACGAGGGCGACCAGGCCGAACGTGGTGGCGTCGGTGTCGATGCTCGGCAGCGTGACCACGCCGGTGACGACCATCGCCGCAGCGCTGGCACCGGCGAGGCCGAGCTGCTCGTTGCGGAGCAGGGCGCCGGGGACCAGCATCGCGGCCGCCGTGACGAGGAGTGACCAGCCGGAGCCGTCGGACCAGAGCTGGTGGAGGTCGGGCTCGTAGAGCGCGTCGGTCGCGGCGATCGAGGCGGAGCCGACCCAGGAGAGACCGCCGGCGACGGTGACCGACCACTGGAGCGGGACGAGGTCGGTGGCGCGGCCGAGCAGGATCGCCGCGATCGCGACGACGGTGATGGCGTGGCCGGCGAGGAGGTGGTGCTCGGTGATGTCGACGAGCCCCGCGTAGGCGACAGTCAGGCCGATGCCGGCGATCACCTGGGGCGCTACCAGCCGCGGCTGGCTGCCGACCCGGACGAGGGCGAGGAGAACGGACGCGACGGCGACGGTCAGGCCGGCCACCACGCTGGTCCCGCCGCCGGTGTCGTCGCCGAGCCAGCCGGCCGCCCCGGCACCGTACACGTCGAGCGCCAGGAGGCCGAGGGCGACCACGACCAGCGACTCACCTGCGATCCGGAGACCGGTGCGGTGCAGAAGCAGGGCGGACGCGCCGGCCGTGAGGGTGAAGCCACCGAGGACGGCCGTCCGGCCGCCGACGCCGAGGGTCGACCACGAGACGGCCAGGAAGATGACCGCGGCCACGAGCAGGCAGAACGCGCCGAGGCCGAGGAGGATCTTCGGCACCGACGCGAACGAGACACCACCTGCGCCCGGGGCGGGCTGCGGGGTGGAGGGG
>NZ_VLJQ01000113.1:0-23114 GCF_007829375.1 Nocardioides sp. J9
GCGGCAGCCGCGGCCTTCGGGGCCGGGGCGGACTCCTCGATTGGCTCGTAGGAGCCGGTCTCGAGGTGGCGCTGGCGCTCTTCGGCGGAGTAGATGCCGAGGGCGGAGCGCTGCTCGAAGGAGAGGTAGTCGAGGGCCAGGCGGCGGAAGACGTAGTCCATGATCGACTGCGACATCCGGACGTCCGGGTCGTCGGTGAGGCCGGCGGGCTCGAAGCGCAGGTTGGTGAACTTCGAGACGTAGGTCTCCAGCGGGACGCCGTACTGCAGGCCGATCGAGACCGCGATCGAGAAGGCGTCCATCACGCCGGCCAGGGTCGAGCCCTGCTTGCCGAGCTTGAGGAAGATCTCGCCGAGGCTGCCGTCGTCGTGGGCGCCGGAGGTCATGTAGCCCTCGGCACCGGCGACGGTGAACGACGTGGTCCGGGCCTGGCGCGACTTCGGCAGGCGCTTGCGGGTCGGGGCGTAGACGACCTTCTCCACGACCTTCTCGACGACCTTGGTCGCCTCGGCGGCCTCGGCCGCGTCCGCGGCGTCCTTCTTCGCCTTGCCGCCGCCGTCGGCGAGCGGCTGGCCGACCTTGCAGTTGTCGCGGTAGATCGCGGTGGCCTTGAGGCCGAGCTTCCACGACTCCATGTAGATCTGCTCGATGTCCTCGACCGTCGCCGTCTCCGGCAGGTTGACGGTCTTGGAGATCGCGCCGGACAGGAACGGCTGGCAGGCGGCCATCATCTTCACGTGGCCCATGGGCTTGAGCGCACGCTCGCCCATGGCGGTGTCGAAGACCTCGTAGTGCTCCGGCTTGAGGCCGGGGGCGTCGACGACGTGGCCGTGCTCGCCGATGTAGGCGACGATCGCCTCGACCTTCTCCTCGTCGTAGCCCAGCTTCTTCAGGGCCCGCGGGATGGTCTGGTTGACGATCTGCAGCGAGCCGCCGCCGACGAGCTTCTTGAACTTCACCAGGGAGAAGTCGGGCTCGATGCCGGTGGTGTCGCAGTCCATCATGAAGCCGATGGTGCCGGTCGGGGCGAGCACGGAGGCCTGGGCGTTGCGGAAGCCGTTGGTCTTGCCGAGCTCGACGACCTTCGCCCACTCCTCCGTCGCGGCCTTGTGCACCGCGGCGTCGGCGATGTGCAGCGTGCGCACGTCGTCGTTGGCGGCCTGGTGCTTGCGCATGACGCGGTTGTGCGCCTCGGCGTTGCGGGCGTAGCCGGCGTAGGGTCCGACGATGCCGGCGAGCTCCGCCGAGCGACGGTACGACGTGCCGGTCATCAGCGAGGTGATGGTGGCCGCCATCGCACGACCGCCGTCGGAGTCGTAGCCCAGGCCCATCGCCATCAGCAGGGCGCCGAGGTTGGCGTAGCCGATGCCGAGCTGGCGGTAGTCGCGGGTGGTCTCGCCGATCGCCTCGGTCGGGAAGTCAGCGAAGCAGATGGAGATGTCCATCGCGGTGATGATCAGCTCGACGGCCTTGGCGAACAGCTCGGCGTCGAAGGTGTCGTCGTCCTTGAGGAACTTCAGCAGGTTCAGCGACGCGAGGTTGCACGAGGAGTTGTCGAGCGACATGTACTCCGAGCACGGGTTGGACGCGGTGATCCGGCCGGTCTCGGGGTTGGTGTGCCAGGCGTTGATCGTGTCGTCGTACTGCAGGCCGGGGTCGGCGCAGGCCCAGGCGGCCTCGCTGATCTTGCGGAACAGCGAGCGGGCGTCGACGGTCTCGATGACCTCGCCGGTGGTGCGGGCACGCAGGCCGAACTCGGTGCCCTCCTCGACGGCCTTCATGAACTCGTCAGTGACGCGCACCGAGTTGTTGGCGTTCTGGTACTGCACGGACGTGATGTCCTTGCCGCCCAGGTCCATGTCGAAGCCGGCGTCGCGCAGGGCGCGGATCTTGTCCTCCTCGCGCCACTTGGTCTCGACGAACTCCTCGATGTCGGGGTGGTCGACGTCGAGGACGACCATCTTGGCCGCACGACGCGTGGCGCCGCCCGACTTGATGGTGCCCGCCGAGGCGTCGGCGCCGCGCATGAAGGAGACCGGGCCGGAGGCCGTGCCGCCGGACTTGAGCAGCTCCTTGGAGGAGCGGATGCGGGAGAGGTTCAGGCCGGCGCCGGAGCCGCCCTTGAAGATGAAGCCCTCCTCCTTGTACCAGTTGAGGATCGAGTCCATCGAGTCGTCCACCGACAGGATGAAGCAGGCCGACACCTGCTGCGGGGACTGCGTGCCGACGTTGAACCACACCGGGGAGTTGAACGAGAAGTACTGGTGGACGAGCAGCCAGGTCAGCTCGTGCTCGAAGACCTCCGCGTCCGCCGCCGTCGCGAAGTAGCCGTTCTCCAGGCCCGCCTCCACGTAGCGGGAGACCACGCGGTCGACGAGCTGGCGCAGGCCGGTCTCGCGCTCCGGGGTGCCGACCGCGCCGCGGAAGTACTTGGTGGTGACGATCGTCGAGGCGTTCAGCGACCAGAAGTCGGGGAACTCCACACCGAGCTGCTCGAAGACGGTCTCGCCGGTCTTCCAGTTGGTCTGGACGACGTCGCGCCGCTCCCAGGTGATCTCGTCGTACGGGTGCACGCCCTCGGTGCTGAAGACCCGCTCGATCTTCAGGCCCTTGCGGGCGGGTGCGCCTGCCTCGGTCGGGTTGCTGGCCGTCTCGGTCATGACTCTCCTGGTGCGCTGGTCGGCTGTGCTGTCGGCGGTGGTGCGGATGCTGCGTGGGTGGTGCGGGTGCTGCGTGCCCCGATCGGTCGGGACAGGGAAGCTGGTGGCCCGGCAGGCAGCTTCCCCACTACCTGCCGGGCGTCTGTGGTCAGCCCGTCGGGGCTGGGTCGCCCTGCAACTGGCGCTCGGCGCGCAGGAGGGCGATCTCGTTCTCGAAGTCGGCCGCGGACTCGAACCCGCGGTAGACCGAGGCGAAGCGGAGGTAGGCCACCTCGTCGAGGCGGCGCAGGGGGTTGAGGATCGCCAGGCCCACCTCGTGGGCGGCGATCTCGGGGCTGCCGGCCAGCCGGAGCTGGTCCTCGACCTCCTGGCCGAGCAGGGCCAGGTCGTCCTCGCCGACCGGACGGCCCTTGCAGGCCTTCCGTACGCCGGCGACAGCCTTCTCGCGGTTGAACGGCTCGGTGGCGCCGGAGCGCTTGAGCACCGTGAGCTGCATGAGCTCGACCGTCGTGAACCGCTTCTCGCAGTCCTGGGACTGGCAGACCCGCCGGCGGCGGATCGAGCAGCCGTCCTCGGCGACCCGGGAGTCGAGGACCTTGGTGTCGTGGTGCTTGCAGTACGGACAGTGCATGGTTCCTCCTCCCGGGATCGACGTCCCGGACCGCGGAAACCTGTGGATAACCTGGTCTCCGCCGTGCAGAACGGGTACTGATCTGTGTATCGCCACCCCCAGTCCTGTGGACTAGATGTGGAGAACTACATCGTTGTAACTACTAGATGTAGTGGTAACCGTACGCCCCGGCCACCACGGGTGCAAGACCGGGGGCGGGAGAGTTGCCGGAAGTTTTGCCCGGCACCGCGTTTGCGCAGGTCACGAGCGGGACGAGACTGTCCGGGACTATCGTCTGACCGGCGCGTCTCGGGTCCGCGCCGCTCGCACCACCCCCCAACCAGGAGCCGAACATGCCTGCCCTGCCCACCCGAGCCCGCCTTCGTCGTACCGTCGCCGCCACGGCCGCTGCCGCGGCCCTCCCGCTGGCGTTGTCCGCGTGCGGCGAGGCCGCCGAGCAGATCACCGAGCGCGCCATCGAGAAGGCCGCCGAGGACGCCGGCGGCGCCGACGTCGACATCGACGCCGACTCCGGCGAGGTGAAGGTCGAGAGCAGCGACGGCTCGTTCTCCTACGGGACCGGCAAGCTCCCCGAGGGCTTCCCCGAGGAGGTCCCGGTCACCGACGGGGAGATCGTCTCCGGCGCGTCGACGACCAGCGGGGGCAAGCCCGGCTTCGTCGTCCAGCTGCAGGTGCCGGGCGGGACCGACGAGGTCGCCGCCCGGATCGGCGACGAGCTGGGGGCCGCCGGCTTCACCCGCGACGACGAGGCGAGCGCGGCCGGCATCTCCAGCTACGAGAACGACGCGTGGGAGGTCATCGTCGGGACGCTCACCGAGGCGGACGGCAAGACCTTCGTGCAGTACTCCGTCACGGGCCGCTGAGGCCGATCGCGGGGCGGGCACCCACCAGGTTGGGTGATCGGCAACAATGACGACCGTGGCAGGTGGGAAGCGCGCGGGCAGCCGCGCAGGGAGCAAGGCGCGACCGCGCTTTCGGGCCGACCTCCTGCTCCTCGCGGTCGGCATCACCTTCGCCCTCGTGGCGTGGGGGTACCTCGTCCTGGCGGCCATCGACTTCGGTGCCGACGCCCGGCACGACGGCGACGGCAGCGCCTGGTTCTTCCTCGCGGTCGCCTCGCTCGGCGGCATGCTCTGCCTCTTCCTCGCCTTCATGCTGGCGGTGCGCCTGTCCCGGGCCCTCGGCCTCACCTCGGCCCCCGAGCCGCGGCCGAAGCGCGACCCGAACGCGCCGAAGGGCGGCAAGCGCGCGGCTCGCTGAGCCGCTTGCCTGCCACCCTTCGTCTTTTCCCCTGCTCCGCTGGGGTCGAGGCAGCGGAGAGTCGGTGGGCGCGCTACTGCGCGGCCGGGATGCGCAGCTGCTGGCCGGCGTAGACCATGCTGCCCTCGAGGGTGTTGAGGTCCTGGATGTCGGCCATCGCGCCGCGCACGTCGCCGCCGGTCGCGGCCGCGACGCCGGAGGCGATGTCCCACAGGGTCTCGCCGGGCGCGACGGTGACGACCTGGACGGCCGGGGCGCCGCCGTCCTCGCGGGTCGCCGCCGACCCGGCGGCCACCGCGACGGSCAGCGCCGCGACGACGAGGAAGGCCAGGACGAACACGACGACGCGGCCGCGGCGGGTCAGCCGGACCTGGCCCCGTGGCGCGGCGGCCCGTGGCTGCGCGCCGCGGCGGGCGGCGGGAGCGACGCGGGCGGTGCTGACGCGGTGCGGGGCGATGCTGATCGTGCTCATGTCTGGTGACCTCCGGGGAAGGGAGCGGGCCGAGTCCGGGACTCCGGGGAGGAGTCTGCGGACGGGGTCCGACGGAAGGCTGTTCGACCATGCGTTCGATCGAACATGTGTACGAGGTTAGATCACACGTTCGAACAAATCCAGCACCTGTTCGAAATCCTGTTCGACCGTGTCGCAGCCACTGCCACGCCGCAGAAGTGGGCCGTGGGCCGCGACACGCCCTTCGAACAGGTGTTTGAAACAGCGCGGCGGGATCGGTTAGCGTCGTCACACCAGGCCGGTGGGACGACCGGCCGCCACAGCGAACGGGAGGCACCCCCATGGCGGAGCGCAAGGCAGGCCGCGGCGTCACCGAGCTGCCGGACGGTCCCCCGGACGCGACCGGGCTGACGCCGCGCCAGCAGCGCGTGCTGGCCCACATCAAGGACAGCATCGAGAAGCGCGGCTACCCGCCGAGCATGCGCGAGATCGGCCAGGCGGTCGGCCTCACCAGCACCTCCAGCGTCGCCCACCAGCTGCGGGTGCTCGAGGAGAAGGGCTACCTCAAGCGCGACCCGAACCGGCCCCGCGCCCTCGAGGTGTTCCTGCCCGAGGTGATGGCGGCCCGCAAGGCGATGGGCTCGGCCGAGGAGACGTCGTACGACGAGACCGGGATCGGCGACGCCGCCCCGGTCCCGGCCAACGTGCCGGTCGTCGGCCGGATCGCCGCCGGCGGCCCGATCCTGGCCGAGGAGCGCGTCGAGGACGTCTTCCCGCTCCCCCGCCAGCTCGTCGGCGACGGCCAGCTCTTCCTGCTCGAGGTCAGCGGCGAGTCGATGATCGAGGCTGCCATCTGCGACGGCGACTACGTGGTGATCCGCCAGCAGCCGACCGCCGAGAACGGCGAGATCGTCGCAGCGATGATCGACGGCGAGGCCACCGTGAAGACCTTCCAGCGCAAGGACGGCAAGGTCTGGCTGCTCCCGCACAACCCCGCCTTCGAGCCGATCGACGGCACGAACGCCACGATCCTCGGCAAGGTGACGGCCGTGCTGAGGCGTGTCTGACGCCACTTCTCACGTAGGGTCGGTGGGTCCCCTGACGTCCCCCCGTGAGGCCTTCCCCCGTGACCCCTCGACGTGCACCGTGGGCCGCCGTGCTGGCTGCTCTCCTGGCCGTGCCCCTGCTCGCCGCACCGGCTGGAGCTGACGACCCGGCGACCGACCCCGCCCCCGTGACGGCCGAGGAGACGGCCGAGGCAGCCCTGGCCGCGGTCGAGGAGATCATCGAGTCCGGTGCGGCCGCCGCCGACTCCGGTGACGCCGGCACGGGCGACGCTGGTGACCCCGACGCCACTGACGGCACCCACGACGCAGACCACACCGGCGACGAGCCGGCGACCGAGGGCCTGCGTGCCGGCGGCAAGGACCTGACGCTGGCCCTGCGCGACCTCGCCGCCGCACGCTCGGACCTGCCGAAGTCGAAGCGGGAGGCCGCGGGCCGCTTGCTGGCGCGTCCCGACGACAGCCTGGTCGTGTGCAACGACCGGGACGAGGGCGACCTCGTCTGCTACGGCGGGCGCGAGGGCGTCAAGCGCACCTGCAACAGCATGCTGTGCGTGCACTGGGTGAACCGGAAGACGAGCGCCCGGCACGGTGTGCCCGGCGAGAACGACGGTCCGGGTGGGCGCTATCCCGGCAAGGCCGGCGGCGCCCCTGACTACGTCGAGTTCGTGCTGTCCACCCTGACGCGGGTCGCGCAGACCTACCGCAAGGCCGGCTACCGCGACGTGCTGAGCGACGGCACGAAGGGTGGTGACGCGCGCCCGGACATCTACCTGGGCGAGCTGGGCGACCTCGGCGCCTACGGCTACTGCACCACCGACGACCACTCGGTCACCGAGCACGTGCCGGCCCCGGCGTACTGCGTGCTGGACAACGACTACGCCGAGTTCGGGATCGCCCCGCGGTCCGCGCTGCGGGCCACGGCGGCGCACGAGTGGTTCCACGCGGTCCAGTTCGCCTACGACCTCAACGAGGACGCCTGGCTGATGGAGGCCACCGCCACCTGGATCGAGGACCAGGTCTTCGACGGGATCAACGACAACCGCAACTACCTGCCCTACGGCCCCCTGGCGCCGCCCCCCCCCCGCGGCCCCCGCCCCCCCCGGCCCCCCCCCCCCCCCAGCCAGCCCAGCCAGTACGGCTCGTGGATCTTCTTCCAGTTCCTGGGCGAGCGCTACCCGAGCTCGGCCGGCGGGATGCCGATCATCGTCCGCGAGATCTGGCGTCGCCTCGCCCACGACGGTGGGGTCGGTGCCAAGGGCATGTACTCCGTCGAGGCGGTGCGCTCCTCGCTCTCGAAGCGCGGGTCGTCCCTGGCGACGGAGCTCTCGAAGTTCACGATCTGGAACCGGCGGCCGGCGGCGTTCTACGACGAGGGGGCGGCCTACCGCGCCTCGCCCACCCGGCGCACCTTCAACCTGCGCGGCGGCGCGCCCGCCGGCTCGTTCCGGTTCCGGCTCGACCACCTGGCGGCGTCCACGGTGCGCTTCAACCGCGGGTCCGGCCTGACGAAGCGGCACTGGGTGCAGCTCAAGCTCAACCTCAACGACCGGGCCGTCGGCAGTCGCGCCGTGCTCACCGTGAAGCGCAAGGGCAAGGCGGCGAAGACCTCGATGGTCAGCCTCAACGTGCACGGCAACCGGGCCTTCGACGTGCGCTTCGGCCCCGCTGTCCAGTGGATCGACGTCACGGTGCTGAACACCAGCACCCGGTTCGGCGGTTGTGACGACCCGGACCGTGACGCCAGCACGACGTGCCACGGGTTCGCCCGCGACGACAACCGGCTGCAGGCCGTCACCGGCCGGGCGTACCGCCGCTGAGCCGCTTCAGGGCGCCGCGCGCCACCGCCGGGTCGGTCGTGGGCCACATGGGCGGCAGGCTCGCCTTGAGGAAGGACCCGTAGCGGGCGGTGGCCAGCCGCGGGTCGAGCACCGCGACGACCCCGCGGTCGCTGGTCGTGCGGATCAGGCGGCCCGCGCCCTGCGCGAGCAGCAGCGCCGCGTGGGTCGCGGCGACCTGCATGAAGCCGTTGCCACCAGCCCGGTCGGCTGCCTTCTGCCGGGCGCTCATCAGCGGGTCGTCGGGCCGGGGGAACGGGATGCGGTCGATGAGCACCAGCTGGCAGGTCTCGCCCGGGACGTCGAGGCCCTGCCACAGGCCCAGCGTGCCGAACAGGCAGGTGTGCGGGTCCTCGACGAACTGGCGGGCCAGCTCGGGCAGCTGGGCCTCGCCCTGGGCGAGGGTGGTCAGGTGCGGCAGCGCCGAGCGGACGTGCTCGGCGGCGGCCTCGGCCGCGCGGCGGCTGGAGAAGAGCCCGAGGGTACGGCCGTCGGCGGCGTCGACGAGCTCGGCGATCTCGTCGAGCTGGGCCGGACCGAGCCCGTCGCGGCCCGGCGGTGGCAGGTGTCGGGCGACATAGAGGATGCCCTGCTTGCCGTAGTCGAACGGGCTGCCGACGTCGATGCCGCGCCACGGCTGCTCGGCGTCGGGCATCGGCTTGAGCCCCACGGAGCGGGCGACGGAGTTGAAGTCGCCACCGAGCATCAGCGTCGCCGAGGTCATCACGACGGTGTTGTCGGCGAGCAGCTTGTCGCGCATCTGGCCCCACACCTGCAGCGGCGCCACGCACAACATCGGCGGCAGGCGGTCGGTGCCCTCGGTGCGCCAGAGCACGTCGTTGTCTGAGCCGGCCGACATCCGCTCCGCGGTCGTGAAGACCTCCTGCACCATGCCCCTGGCCTGGGTCATGGCGGCGTCGGGCTCCTTCCCGGACTCGGCCTTCGGGAACGCCGAGATGCAGGCGCGGGCCGCGTCGCGCACCAGCGCCAGCGCGTCGGCGAGGTCCTCGGGCAGCCGCTCGAAGCGTCCGGCCGGGGCCTCGCTGATCGCCGCGCGCAGGGCGTCGGCGGCGTCGGCGAGGTCGTCGGCCTCGTTGCCCTCGACGTGGCGGACGCTGCGGCGGGCCGCCCGCTCCACCTCGGCCGCCCAGAGCTCGTCGGTCGCCGCCTGGGTCACGCGGGCGGCCAGCTCGTGCGCCTCGTCGATCACGACGGCGTCGTACTCGGGGATCATCGGGATGCCCTCGATCGCGTCGATCGCGAGCAGCGAGTGGTTGGTGATGATCAGGTGCGAGCGCTGGGCCTTCTCCTTCGCCTTCTCGGCGAAGCACTCCTGGCCGTAGGGGCACTTGCTGGCGCCGACGCACTCACGGGCGCTGACGCTGACCTGGCGCCACTCCTTCTCGGTGKGGSGGGGGGCGTCGTCGCGCTCGCCGCTGCCGCCGTCCTCGGCGGAGCGGGTCGCCCACTCGCGCAGCGCGAGCACCTTGGCGCCCATCGACCCCTCGGGCAGCTGCACCAGCTCGCCCTGGTCGTCGGGGGCTCCCTCGCGGATGCGGTGCAGGCAGGCGTAGTTGGAGCGGCCCTTGAGCACGGCGTAGCTGGCGTCGAGGCCGGGGGTGGTGCCGACGGCCTTGACCAGCCGTGGCAGGTCGCGCTCGACGAGCTGGTGCTGGAGGGCCAGCGTCGCGGTCGCGATGACGACCCGCTTGTCGTGGAGCAGCGCCGGGACGAGGTAGCCGAGCGACTTGCCGGTGCCGGTGCCGGCCTGGACGAGGAGGTGCTCCTTGTCGGCGAACGCCTGCGCGACCGCGTCGGCCATCGCGACCTGGCCGGAGCGCTCCTGGCCGCCGAGCGCTGCCACGGCCGTGGCGAGCAGCTCGCGCACGGGGCTGGCGTCGACGTCCGGGTGGGTGCTCACCGGAGCACCCTAGATGGCCCGGCCGACGCTCCGGCTGCTGGCTCCACAGGCGGGCGGCCTCAGGTGGCGAGCATCTCCCGCACCCGCGCGGCGACGACGTCGCCGAAGGTGCGGTGCCCGGCCGGGTCCGGGTGGAGGTCGTCGTCGAGGAAGGTCAGCTCGGTCCCCAGCATCGAGAGGTACGACGCCTGGTGCTCGCGCGCGATCCGGGCGAGCGTGGCGTCGACCCGCTCGGCGTGGGACCGCGGCCGGTCGGGGGTCACCGGCGGCCCGACCACCAGCACGCGCCGGCCGTCGAGGCGGCGCAGCAGCCGCTCGACCCCCTCCTCCAGCTCGGCGGCGGGCCGGTCGGTGTCGTTCAGTCCGCCCTCGACCACGACCAGGTCGGTGGCGGGGCGCAGCGCGGCGGGGGCACGGGTGCCGTAGGAGACGTCGCCGCACGGGCTGGCTCCGACGCTGAACCCGCTGCCGGAGAAGCCGTCGACGCGGACCCGGCCGGGCAGCCGGACCGGCCACGAGTCGCGCAGCGCGACACCGGCGCCCACCGAGTAGGAGTCGCCGATGACCAGCACCTCCGGCCCGCTGCCGGTGACCAGCCGGCTGCGCTGCTCGGCCCGGTCGGCGCGACGCGCGCAGGGGTCGGCGTCCGCGCCGGCGCGGCCCCAGACCAGCGCCGTGGCGACGACGACCAGGCCCAGCGCGAGCAGCACGCCGAGCAGGCGGGGGCGGGAGTGGCGCCGAGTCACCGGAGGATCATCCGTCGTGCTGGCCGTGCGGGGAGCCCTTTCGGCGAAGATCAGGCGAAATCGTGACCGGACCGTCGCCGTAGTGCGCCGTACTGCCTCAGACGGCGAAGTCGGCGAGCTCGCCGGCGAGCGCCTCGGTGGCGCGGCCGGTGACGTGCGTGCCGTCGGCGGTGTGCTCGAGCGCGGTGATCTCACCGTCCTTGTGGATCCGGTCGATGAGGTCGCCGCGGGCGTAGGGCACCAGCGCGGTGAACTCGACGCGGGGGCGCGGCAAGTCGGCCTCGACGGCGGCGATCGCCTCGGCGATGCCCTCCCCCGTCTTCGCCGACACCGCGACGGAGTGCGGCTCGCGGCGGCGCAGCCGGTCGATGACGAGCGGGTCGGCGGCGTCGACCTTGTTGATGATCACCAGCTCGGGGATGTCGCCCGCCTCGATCTCGGCGAGCACCTCCCGCACGGCACTGATCTGGCCCTCGGGGTCGGGGTGCGAGCCGTCGACGACGTGGACGATGAGGTCGGCGTCGGCGACCTCCTCCAGCGTCGAGCGGAACGCCTCGACCAGCTGGTGGGGCAGGTGCCGGACGAAGCCGACGGTGTCGCTCATCGTGTAGACGCGGCCGTCGGGGGTCTGGGTGCGCCGGGTGGTCGGGTCGAGGGTCGCGAACAGCGCGTCCTCGACGAGCACGCCCGCGCCGGTGAGCCGGTTGAGCAGCGAGGACTTGCCGGCGTTGGTGTAGCCGGCGATGGCGACCGACGGGACCTCGTTGCGTCGGCGCTCCTGGCGCTTGGTGTCGCGGGTGCCCTTCATGACCTTCAGCTCGCGGCGGAGCTTGGCGATCCGGTCGTTGATCCGGCGCCGGTCCGTCTCGATCTTGGTCTCACCGGGGCCACGGCCACCGATGCCGTCACCGCCGGCGGCGCGACCACCAGCCTGGCGGGAGAGGTTGCCACCCCAGCCGCGCAGCCGCTGCTTCATGTAGTTGAGCTGGGCCAGCTCGACCTGGGCCTGGCCCTCCTTCGACTTCGCGTGCTGGGCGAAGATGTCGAGGATGAGCGCGGTCCGGTCGACGACCTTGACCTTGACCCGGTCCTCCAGGTTGCGCAGCTGCGACGGCGCGAGCTCGCCGTCGCAGATGACGGTGTCGGCGCCGGTGGCCTCCACGATCTCGCGCAGGCCCTCGACCTTGCCGCGGCCGATGTAGGTGGCGGGGTCGGGCGACTGGCGGCGCTGGTAGATCGCGTCGAGCACCTCGGACCCGGCAGTCTCGGCGAGCAGCGCGAGCTCGGCCATCGCGTTCTCGACGTCGGCGACGGTGCCCTCGGTCCACACGCCGACGAGCACGACCCGCTCCAGGCGGAGCTGGCGGTACTCGACCTCGGTGATGTCCTCGAGCTCGGTGCGCAGCCCAGCGACGCGGCGCAGCTCGTGGCGCGCGGCGAGGTCGAGGTCGCCGGTGGTGGGGTCGCTCAGGGCGACGTCGTCGGCGTAGCCGGACTCCCAGCCGTCGTCGTCATCATCGGCGCGGTCGGCGCGGTCGGCGCGGTCGGTGGTGGGGTCGGTGTCGAGGTCGTCGACCAGGTCGTCGGGGTCGTCCCAGCCCTCGGTGGCTCGCAGGGCGGCGGCGAGGGAGAAGTCTTCAGCATGGTTCGTCATAGGCGTCTCCAGCGTAACCACGGGGTCGGCCGGATGCTTCCCGATTTCCGCCCGGCCCCCACCACACCGCGAGGTGCGCACCATCTGCGGATCCGCACTACTTGCGTGTCCGCAGTTTGTGCGGCACCATGGAGGACATGAGCAGCCATGAGGACCACGCCCGCCCCACGACGCTGGACGACGTGCGGCGGGCCCTCGACGAGGCGGAGGGGAGGGATTCCGTCGGAGCCCTCCCCTACCTTCGCCAGGCAGCTGATCGCCTCACCGAGCTCATCGACGAGGCGATGGCGACCGCGGTGCTGACCGGCCAGGCGTCCCTGCGTGGGGCGGGGGCGCAGGCCGGCCTCACCGAGAACGCGGTCGGACCCCGGCTGGCCCGCACCCGGACCCTCGGCGCGTACGCCGACGACCGGGGCCGGGTGACGGCCGCCGGGGTCGAGCGCGCGAAGTACGACCTGGAGACAGGTCAGCCGCGGCAACCCGCCGCACCCCCGGCGCCGATGCGGTTCAAGCCGCGCCGGCCCAGCTGAGGACGCCCACCGGCGTCCGGAACGGAGGAACCATGACCCGAGCCGACCTCACCCACCTGTACTTCCTGCTGGACCGCAGCGGGTCGATGCAGTCCATCAAGACCGACACCGAGGGTGGCTTCGCCGCCTTCGTGGCCGAGCAGCAGGCGCTGCCCGGCGAGTGCCGGGTCACCCTCGCCCAGTTCGACAACGAGTACGACGTCGTCTACTCCGGCGTCCCGGTCGAGGAGGTCCCGCCGCTGGACCTGCAGCCGCGCGGGTCGACCGCGCTGCTCGACGCGATGGGCCGGCTGGTCACCACCGCCGGCACGGAGCTCGCCGCGCTGCCCGAGGACGAGCGGCCGGGCACGGTGATCGTCGCGATCATGACCGACGGCCACGAGAACGCCAGCCAGGAGTGGACGCACCCGGCGATCAAGGCGCTGGTCGAGCAGCAGACCACCGACTACGCGTGGCAGTTCCTCTACATGGGGGCCGACCAGGACGCGATCGAGGTGGGCGCCCGGCTCGGCGTCAGCCGCGACGCGTCGGTCACCTACGGCCGCGGCAAGACCCGCGACGTGCTGGCGATGACCTCGCAGAAGCTCGGCAAGCTCCGCGGCGACCGGATGGCCGCCCCGGCGGGCGCGCCGGCACCGATGATGGACGGCTACACCCGCGAGGAGCGCGACCGGGTCGGCGAGTGACCGACTGAGCTGCTGACGGCCGGCCGTCGTACGGGCAGAGACGCGAGCGCCCGGCGTGGGGACCCCACGCCGGGCGCTCGTCGTCGGACCTGGGTGGTCAGCTCACTTGGGAGGCATCCGGATGCCGCCGTCGACGCGGACGACCTCGCCGTTCATGTAGGAGTTGGTGAGGCACTCGACGACCATCGACGCCAGCTCCGCGCCGGTGCCCAGGCGCTTCGGGAAGAGCACGCTCTCGCCGAGCTTGGCCTTGAACGCCTCGGCCTGCTCGCCCTCGCCGTAGATCGGGGTGTCGATCAGGCCCGGCGCGACGGTGTTGAGGCGGATGCCCGCGGCCGCGAGGTCACGCGCGACCGGCAGGGTCATGCCGACGACACCACCCTTCGACGCGGAGTACGACGCCTGGCCGATCTGGCCGTCGAACGCAGCCACGCTGGCGAGGTTCACGATCGCGCCGCGGCAGCCGTCCTCGTCCGCCTCGTTCTGGCTCATCACGGTGGCGGCCTGGCGGACCATGTCGAAGGTGCCGATCAGGTTGATCGCGACGACCTTCGTGAACGCCTCGAGCGAGTGCGCCGACTCCAGCTGGCCGTCGCGACCGATCGTGCGCTGCGCCCAGCCGATGCCGGCGGAGTTCACGACCGCGCGGATCGGGGCGATGTCGGCCGCAGCCTTGACGGCCGCGCCGATCTGCTCGCTGTTGGTGACGTCGACCTGCGCGAAGACGCCGTTGATCTCGGCGGCAAGGGCCTCACCCTTGTCGGCCTGGAGGTCGGCGACGACGACGGTCGCGCCCTTGGCGGCGAGCGCACGGGCGACGGCGGCGCCGATGCCCGACGCACCGCCGGTAACGATGGCAGAGGATCCGGTGAGTTCCATGCGCCGGACTCTAACGCTCGTCGGAGCCGGTTTCAGAGCGTGGTCTGCCCCTCGGCCACGACCACCGCGGGCCCGGTCATCAGCACCCGGTCGTCGGCGGTCCAGGTGATCCGCAGGGTGCCTCCGGGGAGGTCGACGCGGTACTCGGTGTCGCGCTCCGCGCGGTCGGCCAGGGCGGTGGCGACCATGACGGCGCAGGCGCCGGTGCCGCAGGAGCGGGTCTCGCCGGAGCCGCGCTCGTGCACCCGCATCGCGACGTGCCGCGGGCCGCGACGCACGACGAGCTCCACGTTGACGCCGGCGGGGTAGACGGCCGGGTCGTGGGCCGGGGCGTCGAGCAGCGGACCGACGTCGTCGAGGCTGGCGCCGTCGCCGAGGAAGGCGACGGCGTGCGGGTTGCCCATGTCGACGTGCAGGGCGTCCCACTCCTGCTCCCCCACGGCGACCGAGGTCAGCTCGAGGACCTTCGGGATGCCCATGTCGACGGTGATCTCGCCGTCCGGCGTACCGCCGGCGAAGGCGAGGACCTTCACCCCGGCCCGGGTGGCGACGGGGACCGGGCCGGTCGGGTCGACGAGGCCCTGCTCGGCGAGGTGGCGGCCGAAGACGCGCACGCCGTTGCCGCACATCTCCGAGACCGAGCCGTCGGCGTTGCGGTAGTCCATGAACCACTCGGCGTCCTGGCCTGCGCCGGCCTCGCCGACGGCGGCGGTGCGGATGACGCGCAGCACGCCGTCGCCGCCGATGCCGGTGCCGGCGTGGCGGTCGCACAGGGCGCGGACCCGGTCGGCCGGCAGGTCGCCGTGCACCGCGCCGTCGTGGTCGGGCAGCAGGACGAAGTCGTTCTCGGTGCCGTGGCCCTTGAGGAACGGGTAGCCGTCAGGAGACATAGATGCCCTCCTCGTAGCTGGGGCCGTAGTAGGCGTCGAGCTCCTCGAGGCTCGCACCCCGCCGCTCGAAGCGCTGCGCCACCACGGCGCGCCGCGGGACGATCCCCTCGGGGTCCCAGGTCTCCGGGCGCCACAGCTGCGAGCGCAGGAACGCCTTGGCGCAGTGGAAGAAGACCGTCTCGACCTCCACGACGAGCGCGAGCACCGGCCGGTGGCCCTTGACGACCATCTCGTCGAAGAACGGCGCGTCGCTGACCAGCCTGGCGCGGCCGTTGACCCGCAGCGTGTCGCCACGGCCCGGGATCAGGAAGACCAGGCCGACGTGCGGGTTGGCGAGCACGTTGCGGTAGCCGTCCGCGCGCCGGTTGCCCGGTCGCTCGGCGATGGCGATGGTGCGGTCGTCGAGGACGTGCACGAGGCTGCCGGCCGGGTCGCCCTTCGGCGAGACGTCGCAGCGCCCGTCGGCGTCGGCGGTGCCGACGATGCAGAACGGCGAGGCCGCCAGCCAGTCGCGGTCGACGTCGGTCAGCACGTCCCGCTCCTTGGCGCGCGCCGCGGGTGCGGGCTCGCCGAGGAGCGCGGTCAGCGCCGCGTCGTCACGGATCTCGGTCCACGTCCCGTCCCAGGTCACGGGACAAGGGTAGGCCGGACCACCCCGGCGGCTCCTCCCCCGCGGCGCGTGGGCTCGGCCACGGCCGTCAGCCGGCCGTCCGGCCCGAGCTCGACCGCGGCGACGGCACCGATCTCCGAGGCGCTCGACCCGGGTGGCCCGGCGACGGTGAAGCCGTGCCCGTACGACGCCAGCGCGTCGCCGTACGCGTCGATGAACGCCTGCTCGGCGGTCACGCTGGCCGTGTTGCGCTGCGAGGCGCGGGGCGCGGCGACCGCCTCCGGCAGGCTCATGCCGAGGTCGATGCGGTTCATCAGCACCTGCAGGACCGTGGTGATGATCGTCGACCCGCCCGGCGAGCCGACGGCGAGCACCGGCTGGCCGTCGCGCAGCACGATCGTCGGCGACATCGAGCTGCGCGGGCGCTTGCCCGGCTGGATGCGGTTGGGGTCGGCCTCGTCGTAGACCGTCGAGAAGTCGGTCAGCTCGTTGTTGAGCAGGAAGCCGCGGCCGGGCACGACGATCCCCGACCCGCCGGTCTGCTCGATGGTGAGCGTGTAGGCGACGACGTTGCCCCACCGGTCGGCGGTGGTGAGGTGGGTGGTGGAGAGGTTCTCGGTGTCCGGGTCCTCGACCCCCTCACCGGCGGGCGCGTCGCACACGCCGTCGTACGACGTCACGTCGCCTGCCGGCACCGGCTTGGTCGCGGCGGCGTCGGGGTCGACCTGGCAGGCCCGCTCCCTGGCGAAGGTGTCGTCGAGGAGGGCGTCGACGGGCACGTCGACGTAGGCGGCGTCGCCGACGTACCTGCCGCGGTCGGCGAAGGCGAGGGCGCTGGCCTCGAGGTACTGGTGCAGCGCAGCGACGTCGTCGGCCGGCGGCTCGAGCTGCTCGAGGATGTTGAGCGCCTCGCCGACGGTGGTGCCGCCGGAGGACGACGGCGCCATGCCGTAGACGTCGTAGCCGCGGTAGTCGACCGACGTCGGCGCCTGCACCAGCGCGCGGTAGGCCGCGAGGTCGGCGGTGGTCATGTCGCCGGTGGGCACCGGCAGGTCGGTCTCGCCGCTGAGCGGCGGCCGCTGCACGGTGCGGGCGACCTCCTTGCCGAGCGCGCCGCGGTAGAGCCAGTCGACGCCGTGGGCGCCGAGCTGGCGGTAGGTGCGGGCGAGGTCCTTGTTGCGGAAGACGCTGCCGACCTCCGGCACCTTGCCGCCGGGCAGGAAGAGCTTCTTCGAGCTGGTGAAGGTGCGGAAGCGCTCGGCGTTCTCGCTGGTCTGCAGGGCGAAGGTCGGGTCGACGACGAAGCCGTGCTGGGCCAGGTCGGCTGCGGGCTGCAGCGCCTTCCTGAGCGACAGCTTGCCCCACCGGTCGAGGGCCTCCTGCCAGGTGGCGGGCGTGCCGGGCACGCCGACCGAGACGCCGCTGGTGACGAGGTCGGGCGTGAACGGCCAGGGTTGGCCGGTCTCCGGGTCGATGAAGGCGTCCGGCTGCATCGCGGCCGGCGCGGTCTCGCGGCCGTCGATCGTGGTGACCTCGCCGGTACGGGCGTCGTAGTGCACGAAGTACCCGCCGCCGCCGATGCCGGCGCTGTAGGGCTCGGTGACCCCGAGCGCCGCCGCGGTGGCGACCGCGGCGTCGGCGGCGGTGCCGCCGCGGCGCAGCACCTCCAGCCCGATCCGGGTCGCGTCGGGGTCGACGGAGCTGACCGCACCGCCGAACCCGGTCGCGGTCGCGACCTTCGGCGGCGGCTTCGGCCCGGGCTTCGCCGGCGCGGGGCCGGGCGCGACGAGCGCGGTGGTCAGGGCGACGGTGGTCGCAGCGGCCAGCACGGCTCCGCGACGGAGGTGGGTACGGCGCACGGTGTCCTCCCGAGACTGTGGTCCGACTCCCTCCACCATCCCCCCGCTGTCAAGGCCACGGTCAGTCCTGCCGGTCCTCCAGCAGCGGCCCGTCGACCTCGTAGCGCGCGGTGACGAAGGCGCCGTTGGGCGCGGTCTCGGCGAGCCGCAGCTCGAGCCGGCGCGGCAGGACCGGCCGGCCGGCGCCGAGGGTCACCGGTGCGATCGACACGATGACCTCGTCGAGCAGGCCGGCGTCAGCGAACTGCCCGGCGAGGTCTCCCCCGCCGATCACCCAGATGTCGAGCTCGCCGGCGGCGGAGCGCAGGTCGTCGTACACCTCGGTGACCGGGCCGGACGCGAAGCGCAGGTCGGCGCCGTCGATCGTCGGCAGGTCGCGGCTGGTCATCACCCAGGCAGGCATCGAGTAGGACCAGTCTTCGCCGGTGCGCTGCAGGTGGTCGCGCACCCACAGGTAGGTCGTCGAGCCCATCACCACCGCGCCGACGCGCTTGATGAACTCGCCGTAGTCCTGCGGCCCGCCCTCGTCCTGCGGCTGGCGCAGCAGCCAGGCCAGCGAATCGTCGGGGTCGGCGATGAAGCCGTCGAGGGTGGTGGCGGTGTAGTAGGTGGTGCGGGTCATCGGTCTCCTCCGGTGGGGGTGTCGCGGTGCTCGTCGAGCTCGCGGCGCAGCCAGTTGATGGGGTCGCCGTCGTCGAGGTCGAGGCCGGTGCCGCGCAGCCACGACCGCACGAGCAGCCGCCGGTGGCCGCTGTAGGTCAGCACGTGGGCGACGATGCTGCTGAGCACGAACGACTCGGGCGGCTCGCACAGCGCGTCGATGATCAGGTCGTCCCAGCCCCCGCGCCGGTCGATGTCGCGGACGGTGGCGAGCCAGCGCCCGGCGACCGCGTCGTGCCGCTCGAGCAGCGCGGCCGGGGTGGGTTGCCGGTCGACGGCGGGGAAGTCGGTCCCCTCGATGGCCGCGAGCCACACCTCCTTGGCGAAGACGGTCCGCTCGAGGACGACCGCGACGGACTCCTCGGGCCCCTCCCAGGCAGCGACCTCGTGGCCGGGCACCCGGACCCGGGCCCACTCGTCGGTGCTGATGCCCTTGGCGTGCTCGATGAGGAGGCGGGTGTCGTCGAGGTCGTGGCGGACCTGCTGGTCGGTGACCGGGTTCATCGTCTGCTCCGTGCTGTGCACCCACAGGCTCGTGGGCGGGTGGAAGTGGATGCCGCGTTATTGAGGGGCCAGCCACACGCTGCCGCCGGCGGTGCCGGTCTCGCTGGGGGCGTGCCCGAACGCGCGGGTGAACGCCCGGCTGAACCCCTCGACGGACTCGTAGCCCGCCTCCCACGCGGCGTCGGTGACCGTCGCACCGTGCCGCAGCCGCCAGGCCGCGCGCTCGAGCATCACCCGTCGCCGCAGCGCGACCGGCGCCTCGCCGACGTCGCGGGAGAGCATCCGGCTGAAGTGGTACGGCGACGCGTGGGCGCCGCCCGCCATGTCGCCGAGCGTGCGGTTGCCCTCGTCGAGCACGGCGTCGAGGAGCTCGCGCAGGCGGTCACGGCCGCTCGGGGTGGTGGTCACACGACGAGTGTGGACCGTGCCGGGCGGCGGGCGCTTGACCGTTCTTGCCTTCTTCCTGCAGGCCCCGCGTGCGGGGCACGGGTCGTCAGCGCCGCGGCACGACTACCCGCGCGACCAGCAGGTTGTGGTCGGGCTGGTGGATGGCCGAGGCGTCGCCGTACGTCGCGACGACGTTGCGGTAGAAGGTGAAGCCGCCGGTGCCGCGCGCGAGGATGTAGTCGGTCCGTCCGCCGACGCCCGTCACCGACCGCGGCGGTCGGGCGACGTGCTTGTTGAGGGTGCCGTACTCGACCCCGACCTTGGTGACCGCGCTCTGGGCGTCCCAGAAGCCCGCGCGGACGAAGGTCGGCTGGCCCTCGCCGACGCAACCGGCGTTCTCGTCGCAGTAGCCGGCGCCGGCCGGGAGCCCGCCGCCGCCGAAATTGCCCTTGAGGTCCCCCAGCACCAGCGTCGGCACGCCGCCGCGGTTGACGGCGGCGATCCTGTCGAGAAGTGCGCTGGCCGCGAGGTGGGCGTCGCGCTTGCGCTCCTTGACGGTGGCCCCGGCGTCGAAGCGACGCCGGTCCTCCAGGTGGACCGAGACGACGAAGATGTCCTGCCGGCCCGGCGCCCAGGCGCCCAGCGCGGGTGTGAGCCGGACGGCCGGCGCCGGCAGCGGCGTGGCCGCGGACTTGTCGGAGGCGCGGCCCACGTCGACCTTGCCGCCGAGGACGGCCCGCCAGGCGCCGGTGCGCCAGAGCACCCGCTGCGCGCCGACGCCCCACTGGGTCCAGTCCTTCTGGCCCTCGGCGTCGGCAAGGCGCCGGACCAGGTCCTTCGCGGTCTGCTCCCTGGCCTCCTGCAGCGCGACGACGTCGAGACCCCGGCGCGCGATGTTGTCGGCGATGTTGGCGATCTTGCGCGGCCGCGAGCTCGTCGTCGGCGACAGCTCGACGTTGTAGGAGCCGACGCTGACCAGGTCCCCGGTCCCGGGGTCGCGGGGTCGCGGGAAGGCGCCGACGTACTGCGTGCGGCGGGCCTTCGACGTGCAACCGGTGTCGTACTGCAGCTGCGCGAAGACCGCGTTGCCGTAGGCCGGGGCGAGGAACCGGTCCCCCGCGGCGGGGGTGGCCGGGAGCGGGATGGTGGCTGAGCGGTCACCCGACGCCTGCCACCGCGTGTAGTTGTGGGAGAAGTCGGCCCACTGCCCGTGCGCCGCCGCCGACCAGTCGAGGCGGTAGCGGGCGGCGTACCGCGCCGCCGTCCACGTGAAGCGCACCGCCTGCTCGCTGACCTGCGCGGACGAAGGCGCGGCCAGGCGGGGCGTGCCGAGCGGGCCGAGCGTGAAGCGCAGGCCCCGGGGCCGCGACCACGCACCGACCGTGCCCTGGCGCACCGCGCGGACCTGGGCGTACCAGGTGACACAGCGGTTGCCGAGCGTCGGCGACGTCGCAGCGCGGGTGGTCACCCGCTGCACCGTCGCCTTCGACAGCGCAGCCTGGCTCCGCGCCCAGCGGACCTGGTAGGTCGCGCCGGGGACGGCCTTCCAGCGCACCTTGAGCCGCGTGCCCGCCCAGTCCTGGCCAGCCGCGGCCAGCCCGGTCACGGTCGGCGTGCGGGCAGCCTGGGCCGGCCCGGGCGCGCCCACAGCGGCGAGCAGGCCGAGCAGCACGGCGACCAGCACGCCGGGCACGGTGCCGGCAGCGACAGGCCGGGGGCGGTAGCTCACAGGTTCCTCCGATCAGCGCTCCCACGGTAGGTCGGCCCCGCGGCCGCCCGGGCATCGTCGGCGATGTCGATCGGTCCGACCTGATGGCCCGTGAGGACCACCTTAACGACGCCGACCGGTACCGTCCGGGCATGGGCACAGCCGTCGTCGTCGGCAGCGGACCGAACGGCCTCGCCGGCGCGATCCGGCTCGCACAGGCCGGGCTGGCGGTGACGGTCGTCGAGGCGCACGAGGGTCCCGGCGGCGGCACGCGCACCAGCGAGCTCACCCTCCCCGGCGTGCTGCACGACGAGTGCGCGGCCTTCCACCCGACCGGGGTGGCGTCGCCCTTCCTCGCCTCCCTCCGCCTCGACCGGCACGGCCTGCGCTGGCTGTGGCCCGAGGTCGACCTCGCCCACCCGCTCGACGACGGGCGCGCCGGCATCGCGTCCCGGGACCTGGCCGCCTCCGCCGCCTCGCTGGGCGAGGACGCGGAACGCTGGCGCGCGACCTTCTCCCCGATCGTGCGCCGCTTCGACGACCTCATGGACGAGGTGCTGCAACCCGTGGTGCACCTGCCGCGGCACCCCGTCCCGTACGCCCGCTTCGGCGCCCGGGCGCTCCTGCCCGCGACGTGGGCCGGCGCCCGCTTCCGCGACGCCCCCGCCCGCGCGCTGTTCATGGGCGCCGCGGCGCACGCCTTCGGCCGCCTCGACACCCCGCTGACCACCTCCGTCGGGCTGCTGCTCGCCGCCTCCGCCCACGCCGTGGGCTGGCCCGTCGCCGAGGGCGGCACCGAGGCGATCACCCGGGCCCTGGTCGCCGAGCTCGCCGAGCTCGGTGGACGCGTCGTGACCGACCTACGCGCTGACTCCCTCGAGCAGCTGCACGACCTCGTCGGCGGCCGGCCGGACGTCGTACTGCTCGACACGGCGCCGGCCGGTGCCCTGCGCATCCTCGGCGACCACCTCCCCGCCCGGGTGCGCCGCGGCCTGACCCGCTTCCGCTACGGCCCGGCCGCCTTCAAGGTCGACCTCGCCGTCGAGGGCGACATCCCGTGGACCAACGAGGCGTGCCGCCGCGCCGGCACCGTGCACCTCGGCGGTACGGCGGAGCAGGTCGCCGCCGTCGAGAAGGACACCGTGCGCGGCCGGATGCCCGACCAGCCCTTCGTCCTGCTCGGCCAGCAGTACCTCGCCGACCCCTCCCGCTCCTCCGGCTCGGTCAACCCGGTCTACGCCTACGCCCACGTCCCGCACGGCTACACCGGCGACGCCACCGATGCGATCCTCGGCCAGGTCGAGCGCTTCGCCCCCGGCTTCCGTGACCGCGTCCTCGCCGTCTCCACCCGCGGCCCGGCGAAGCTCGAGGCCTACAACGCGAACTACGTCGGCGGCGACATCTCCGCCGGCGCCAACACCGCCCGCCAGCTCCTCTTCCGCCCCCGCCCCGCCCTCGACCCCTACTGGCTCGGCATCGACGGCGTCTACCTCTGCTCCTCCGCCACCCCGCCCGGCGGCGGGGTGCACGGGATGTGCGGGTTCAACGCCGCCGAGCGGGCGCTGCGGCGGCTCGGGGTGGGGTGATCGGCACGGCTCCCAGAGCCGGCGACAAGATGGCTGGGTAGGTAGTCCGGTCCGGCGGTCGGCTTGCGGTTGCGTAGGTGGACGGGGATGGTCCCGGTGGGCTGCGGTCACGCAGCTGGCACAGCTGCGAAAGGCAGCGACGAGAGGACTGGGGAGGTGGTCGGGTCCGCCTGTCGGCTCGCGGGTCGTAGGTGGGGCGGTGTTGGTCTCGGCGCGCACCCAGCTCCCGGTGGTTGAGGTGCGACGAGCGCTAGCGAGGAGCCTCGAAACCACCGGGCCTTCAATGCGGACTGTGGATAGAGAATCCGGAGAATCCCCAGTCCACAGGCGGGTTTCCGGCCGACCTTTGYGATGCTCCTATTCCTGTCAAGCGGCTTGGAGCCATGTTCGGTAGCGCTGGGTGAAGTCGCGGTCGAACGCGACGCCGCGCTCGATGCGGCTGACGTGGGCCTGGCAGGTCCCGAGCGCTTCGACCACCACCCGCAGGGGCAAGTTCTTCTCGCGCCGCACCCGGCGCAGGTCCTCGATGTCTGCCAGGGCTGTGGGCGCTTGCAGAAGCTTGAAGACCTCCCGGGCGATGGCGCGTTTGA
>NZ_VLJQ01000114.1:0-22745 GCF_007829375.1 Nocardioides sp. J9
CCGACACGACGCCCGCGGCCAGGGCCGCACCGACGGCGATCCCGCCGTTGAAGAGCACCGGGATCAGCGCGCCGGCCATCGTGCGGTGCGTCGGGCCGGCCAGCCGGAGCACCAGCGTCTGCGCGAGCGGCGGCAGCGCGCCGGAGAGCACGCCCCACGCGACCACCGCCGCCAGCACCGGCCACCCCGCCGACCCGGCGGCACCGACCGCCAGGATCGCCGCCGCGGTGCCCGCCGTGGCGATGACCAGGCCGCCGCGGGTGTCACCGGTGACCCGCCCGGCGAGCACCACGCCGACCGCCGACGCCAGGCCGAAGACCAGGAGCACGCTGGCCACGCCTCCCGGCAGCAGGTCGGCGGCGGGCTCACCGAGGCGCGTGATGAAGGTGTAGGCACCGTGGTGCCCGACCAGCACCAGGGCCACGAGCGCGGTCACGACGACCATCGGCCACAGCGAGGTCCCCGGCACCTGCTCCCCCGCGCCGGCTCCGGCAGCGTGCCCCTCCTCGGGCACGACGACCCGGACCAGCGCGGCCGCCACGACGCTCGCCGCAGCCAGCACCCAGAAGGCGGCCCGCCAGCCGGCGAGGTCCGCGACGAACCGGCCCACCGGCGTGCCGAGCACCATGCCGAGCGTGGCGCCGCCGAGCACCACCGCGGTCGCACGCCCCAGCAAGCGGTCCGGGACGAGGTCCGCCACGTGGGCGTTGACGGTCGACCACAGCAGGCCGACGGACGCGGCACCGAGCGTGCGCGCACCGACCACGACGCCGTACGACGGAGCGAGGGCGGTCAACGCGGACGCCACCGCGAACGCGGCCAGGCTGCCGGTGATCACCGTGGTGCGGCGCCACCGGCGGGTCAGTGCCACCAGCGGGAAGCTGGCGACCACCACGACGGCCGCCCAGGCGCTCACCAGCAGCCCGCCCGCGGCGTCGCTGACGCCGAGGCCGCGGCTCATCGGGCCGAGGACGGCAGTCGGCAGCATCTCGCCGGTCACCATGGCCAGGGTCGCTCCGCCGAGCACCAGCAGGGCCGGCCAGGGCAGGTCCGGCCCGACGACCGCAGGGGCCGGATCGGGACGGGTCGGGGTGGGTTGCGAGCACGTCGTCGTCATGCTCTCGACGGTAAAGGTCTACACTGATGTCAATGTCAAGGTCGAGATGACGACGTGAGGCGACGGACATGAAGATCGGCGAGCTGGCGGAGCGCACCGGGGTGGCCGCACGGCTGATCCGCTACTACGAGCAGCAGGGCCTCCTCGAGGCCGACCGGCTGCCCAACGGCTACCGGACCTACACCGACGAGCACGTCGAGCAGGTCGGGCGGATCGCCGGGCTCGTCCAGTCCGGCATCCCGACCCGGCTGGTCAGGGCGCTGCTCGAGGCCGAGGCGGCCTGCGCGACCGAGGCCGCGGCCTGCTCCCGCGAGGTCGCCGCGCTCCTGGCGGCCGAGCTCGACGGCCTGGAGAAGCGGATCGCCTGCCTGGTCCGCAGCCGGGACACGATCCGGCAGGTGCTCGCCGCCCAGGACCGGTGACCCGTCCGCCTCAGCGCCAGCCCAGCTCCGGTGCGACGTGGGTGAGGATCGACTCCAGGACGTGCGCGTTGTAGTCGACGCCGAGCTGGTTCGGCACGGTCAGCAGCAGCGTGTCCGCCGCGGCGATCGCCTCGTCCTCGCGCAGCTGCTCGACCAGCTGGTCCGGCTCGGCGGCGTACGAGCGCCCGAAGATCGCGCGCATGTCGTCGATCTGGCCGACCTGGTCGCCCTCGGGACGGCCGCCGAAGTACATCCGGTCCTCGTCGGAGACGATCGGGAAGATCGACCGGCTCACCGAGACCCGCGGCTCCCCCGCGTGGCCGGCCTCGGCCCACGCCTCGCGGAAGACGCGGATCTGCTCGGCCTGCTGGACGTGGAACGGCTGCCCGCCCTCGTCCTCCTTGAGGGTGGAGCTCATCAGGTTCATGCCCAGCTCGGCGGTCCAGCGGGCGGTGCCGTTGGACGCGGCGCCCCACCAGATCCGCTCGCGCAGGCCCTCGGAGTGCGGCTCGAGACGGAGCAGACCCGGCGGGTTGGGGAACATCGGGCGCGGGTTCGGCGTCGCGAAGCCCTCGCCCTCCAGCAGGCGCAGGAAGACCTGGGTGTGGCGCCGCGCCATGTCGGCCTCGGTCTCGCCCTCCGCCGGGGCGAAGCCGAAGTAGCGCCAGCCGTCGACGACCTGCTCCGGTGAGCCCCGCGAGATGCCGAGCTGGAGCCTGCCGCCGGAGATGAGGTCGGCCGCGCCGGCGTCCTCGACCATGTACATGGGGTTCTCGTAGCGCATGTCGATCACGCCGGTGCCGATCTCGATCCGGCTGGTGCGCGCGCCGATGGCGGCGAGCAGCGGGAACGGGCTGGCCAGCTGGCGGGCGAAGTGGTGCACCCGGAAGTACGCGCCGTCCGCGCCGAGCTCCTCGGCCGCGACGGCCAGGTCGATCGACTGCAGCAGCGTGTCGGAGGCCGAGCGCGTCTGTGACTGCGGGCTCGGCGTCCAGTGCCCGAAGGAGAGGAACCCGATCTTCTTCATGACTGGTTGAACCGTCAACCTTCCCGGATCATTCCGTCACTGCTTGCGCAGCAGCGCGAGGAACATCGCGTCGGTGCCGTGGCGGTGCGGCCACAGCTGCAGGGTCCCGGGCAGCGGTCCGTCGGCGCCGCTGACGGCCGGCAGGACGGGGGCGAGGTCGTCGAGCACGACGCCCCCGCGCCCGGAGGCGCGCGCCACGACCTCGGCGGTCTCGGCCAGCAGCGGCGAGCAGGTGGCGTAGAGCAACGCTCCCCCGGGGCGCAGCACGCGGACGGCCTCCTCGAGCAGGGCCCGCTGCAGGTCGACGAGCTCGGCCAGGTCTTCCGGCGTGCGGCGCCACCGCGCTTCGGGACGGCGGCGCAGCGCGCCGAGGCCGGTGCACGGGGCGTCGAGCAGGATGCGGTCCACCGAGTCGTCGGCGAAGGGTGCGCGGGTGCCGTCGGACTGCACGACGAGCACCCCGGGGTCGCCACCGACGGCCCGTCGTACCAGCCCGGCGCGGTGGTGGTGCCGCTCGACGGCGACGAGGCGGGCACCGCGCTGGGCGGCGAGGGCGGCGAGGAGCGAGGCCTTGCCACCGGGTCCTGCGCACAGGTCGACCCACGCCTCGTCGCGGCCCTCGACCGGCGCGTCCGCGGCGGCGAGCGCGACCAGCTGCGAGCCCTCGTCCTGCACCCCGGCGCGGCGCTCCGCGACGGCGGGCACCGCGGACGGGTCACCGCCCTCCAGCACCACCCCGTGCGGGGAGTACGGCGTCGGGGTGCCGGGCAGCTCGTCGCGGCTCGCGCGACCGGGCCGGGCCACGAGCGTGACCCGCGGCGGCAGGTTGTCGGCGGCCAGCAGCTCCGGGAGCTCGCCGGACGCCTCGCGCAGCGCGGTCCGCAGCTCCTCGACCACCCACGCCGGGTGGCTGTGGGCCACGGCGAGGTCACCCGGCGCGACCTGGGCGAGCCAGGCGTCGAGGTCCTGCGCGGCGACCTTGCGCAGCACCGCGTTGCAGAAGCCGGCGGCGCCCTGGTTCACCTTCGCCCGCACGAGGGTCACCGTGGTGTCGATCGCCGCATGGGTCGGCACCCGCATGCCCAGCACCTGGTGGGCGCCCAGGCGCAGCGCGTCGAGGACCTTGGCCTCGACCTTGCGCAGGGGCCGGTCGATGCAGGCGGCCAGCACGGCGTCGTACGTGCCCTGCCGGCGGATGGTGCCGGAGGCGAGCTCGGTGGCGAAGGCGGCGTCGCGACCGGTCAGGCCGTGCCGGGCGAGCGCGGCGGGCAGCAGGAGGTTGGCGTACCCGTCGTCGACGCGGACGCCCTTGAGGACCTCGAAGGCGGCGAGGCGAGCCGGGTCGACCCGCTTGCGCGCCGCGGTCACTGGAAGGTCGCGCTCTCCGGGAGCCGGACCCCACGGGCCCAGTCGGCCGCGCCCATCTGCTTCTTGCCGAACGCCTTGACGTCGCCGAGGCGGACCGCGTCGGTGGCGGTGCCCACGAGGACGTGGTTCTTCGCGACCCGGATCGCACCGGGAGCGAGGTCGTCCACGCCGGCCTCGACGGTCACCGGGCCGAGCTTCACCCGGTCGTCGTCGAGGGTGGTCCACGCGCCGGGGCCCGGCGTGCAGGCACGGATCCGGCGGTCGACCGCGACGGCGGGCTCGGTCCAGTCGACGCGGGCGTCGTCGACGGAGATCTTCGGCGCCAGGCTGACCCCGTCCTCGGGCTGCTCGCGCGCCTCGAGGGAGCCGTCCTCGATGCCGTCGAGGGTCGCGACCAGCAGGCTGGAGCCGCCCTCGGCGAGCCGGGCGAGCAGGTCGCCGGCGGTGTCGGTCGGGCGGATCCGCTCGGTCATCACACCGAAGGTCGGCCCGGCGTCGAGCGCCTCGACGATGCGGAAGGTGGTGGCGCCGGTGAACTCGTCACCGGCCCAGATCGAGTGCTGCACGGGCGCGGCTCCGCGCCAGGCGGGCAGGACCGAGAAGTGCAGGTTGACCCAGCCGTGCTGCGGTATGTCGAGCGCGCTGCGCGGGATGAGCGCGCCGTAGGCGACGACCGGGCAGCAGTCGGGCTCGAGTGCGCGCAGCGCCTCCTGGAACTCCGGCTCGCGCGGGTGCGTCGGCTTCAGCACGGGTACGCCGAGCTCCTCGGCGCGCTGGGCGACCGGGCTCGGGGTGAGCTTGCGGCCGCGACCAGCCGGGGCGTCGGGACGGGTGACGACGCCGACCAGCTCGTGGCCCGACTTCGCGATCGCGTCGAGCGCGGGGACGGCGACCTCGGGGGTGCCGGCGAACACGACCCTCATCGGCCGAACCCTCCCGTCGCGTGCGGGGACACCTTGATCGTCGGCTTCTCGAGGCCGAACCACTCGGACTCGCGGATCTCCCGCATCGCGGCCTTGCGACCGGCGTCGTCGAGGCGGTCGATGAACAGGATGCCGTCGAGGTGGTCGGTCTCGTGCTGGATCGCCCGGGCGAGCAGCTCGGAGCCCTCGATGGTCACCGGGTCGCCGTGCATGTTGAAGCCGCGGGCGACGACCGACATCGCCCGCAGGCAGTCGTAGGTCAGCTCCGGCAGGGACAGGCAGCCCTCGGGGCCGTCCTGGGTCTCCTCGGACAGGTCGAGGACCGGGTTGACGAGGTGGCCGACCTCGCCGTCGACGTACCAGGTGAACACGCGCAGCCCGACGCCGATCTGGGGCGCGGCGAGGCCGGCGCCCGGGGCGTCGAGCATGGTGTCGGTCAGGTCGGTGACGAGCTGGCGCAGCTCGGCGTCGAACTCCACGACCTCGATCGCGGGCTTGCGCAGGATCGGGTCGCCGAACAGGCGGATGGGTCGGATGGCCACCGCGTCATCCTAGTGAGGGAGCGGTCGCTCCCCCGCATCAGGCGATCTCGAGCGGGTCCAGCTGGACCCGCACCGGCTCCAGCTTGCGCGCCGAGCGCAGCCGTTGCGCTTCCGCGAGGGCCCGCGCGAGCGCCGCGCCCTGCGCGCGGGGCACCCGCACCACGAGCCGCTCGTCCTCGTCGTCGGCCGGGACCGGCCCCAGCACGTCGGCCGACTCCGGCAACGCCACGAGCGCCTGCAGGTCGTCCAGCGCGCCCGGCGCCCCGGTGAGGGTGGCGACCCGGGCGGCGGGTGGCAGGCGCGCGGCCCACCGGTCCTCGGCCTCGCGCCGCGCGAACCCCGCGGGGTCCCAGCGCACGAGCGCCTGCAGCACCGGCAGCGCGGGGTCGCCGACGGCGAGCGCCCGACCGCCGGGGCTGACCAGGCCGATGGCGTTGCACCAGCGGCGCAGCGCCTCCTCCTGGGCGCGCATGCTGTCGCGCCCCAGCGCCCACCAGGTGTCGAGGAGCAGGACCACGGCGTAGCCGCCGTCGGCGACCGGCTCGGCGCCGGGCGTGGCGACCACGATCCGGGGGCCGCCCGGGACCTCCGAGCGGATCCGCTCCCCCGACGAGGTGACCACCGGGACGGACGGGAAGCTGCGGCCGAGCTCGTCGGCGGTGCGGGCGTCGCCGAGGACGGGGGCGCGCAGGCCGGTGCCGCCGCACTCCGGGCACGACCAGTCGGTCGCCTCGGTGGCGCACCAGCGGCACCGGGGCGGCGAGGTCGGGCCGGTGAGCTCCAGCGGTCCGGTGCACTCCGCGCACCGCGCCGGCGTGCGGCACCGCTCGCAGGCCAGCTTCACGGCATAGCCGGCGCGCGGCGTCTGCACCAGCACGGGGCCGCGCTCCAGGCCCCAGCGGACCGCGTCGAAGGCCTCCTTCGGCATCCGCGCCGTCGACGCGAACGGGTCGCGGGCCAGCGCGTGGTCGGAGGCGCCGGTGATCCCGACGAGCACCCGCTCGCGCAGCGCGGCGCGGGGCAGCGCGAGCTCGTGCGCCCAGCCGGAGCGCAGCAGCTGGTCCGCCTCGACGGTCCGCGCGAAGCCGCCCACGAGCGCGGCGGCGCCCTCCGATTCGGAGCGGAGCAGCAGCACCTCGCGGGTGTGGGGGTACGGCGCACGCGGCTCGGCGTGCAGGTCGTCGCCGTCGTCCCAGATCACCACGAGGCCGAGGTCGTGGACCGGGGCGAACGCCGCCGAGCGGGTGCCGACGACGATCCGCCGGGTGCCGCGGCTGACGGCGAGGAAGTCGCGGTAGCGGGCGGCCGGTCCCGGCTCGGCGCGCAGTGTGACGTGGTGGCCCTCGCCGAGCAGCGCGGTCAGCGCGGCGTCGACGCGGGCGACGTCGCGGTGGTCGGGCAGGCACAGGATGCTGCCGCGGCCGGCGGCGAGCGCGGCGCCGGCGAGGTGGGCGAGCAGCGCGGGCCAGTCCTCGCCCGGACCGGCGCCCCAGACCGCCCGCGGGGCGCCGCCGTCGCGCAGGTGGGCGACGAACGCCCCCGCCGCGGGGTACGACGACCACGCCTCCTCGCACCGTCCCGGCTCGAGGTCGAGGGCCGGCTCGGCGGGCGACTCCTCCTTCTCGGTGGTGGCGTGCCGCGGCGGCACGGCCAGCCGGCGCACGTCGGCGCTGACGCCGGCGTACCGCTCCGCGACGCGGGTGCACAGCTCGGCGACGGCCGGGCTGAGCACCGGCTCGGGGCTGACCACGCGGCGCAGCGGGGCGAGCCGCCCGTCGTGCTCGGAGGCGGCGCTGCGGGCGACGACGAAGCCGTCGACGTCCTGGCCGCCGAAGCGGACCTTCACGCGGGCGCCGGGGACCGCACCCTCGGCCATCGCGACCGGCACGGCGTAGTCGAAGGGCCGGTCGAGGTGGGCCAGCGGCAGGTCGAGGACCACCCGGGCGACCGGGTCGACCTCGGCGATCTTCGCCTCCGCCGCCTTGCGGGCGCGGGTGGCGGCGGCCTTCGCGCGGCCCTCGGCGGCACGGTCGCGCACGAGGCCGGGCAGGTCGAGTGCCGGCTCCTCGTGCGTGGGCGTCATGGGCGCAGTTCTACCAGCGCTCCCAGACGCATCGAGCCCGCCGTCCACTGCGGGACGGCGGGCTCGTGCAGGACGACCGGGGTCGTGCGGGTCAGAGGCCCGCAGCGGCCTTCAGCGCCTCGGCGCGGTCGGTGCGCTCCCAGGTGAACTCCGGCAGCTCGCGGCCGAAGTGGCCGTAGGCAGCGGTCTTCGCGTAGATCGGGCGGCGCAGGTCGAGGTCGCGCAGGATCGCGGCGGGGCGGAGGTCGAAGACCTCGAGCACCGCCTCCTGGATCTTCTCGTCCGCGACGACGCCGGTGCCGAAGGTCTCGACGAAGACGCCGACGGGCTTCGCGACGCCGATCGCGTAGGCCACCTGGACCTCGGCGCGACGGGCCAGGCCCGCGGCGACGATGTTCTTCGCGACCCAGCGCATGGCGTAGGCGGCCGAGCGGTCCACCTTCGACGGGTCCTTACCCGAGAAGGCGCCACCACCGTGGCGGGCCATGCCGCCGTAGGTGTCGACGATGATCTTGCGTCCGGTCAGGCCGGCGTCGCCCATCGGGCCACCGACGACGAACTTGCCGGTCGGGTTGATGTGCAGCTTGTAGCCGTCGAACGGGACGCTGGTCTTGAACTGCTCGAGGACCGGCTCGATGACCTTCGCGGTGACGTCGGCAGCGATCTGCTCCTGCGAGACGTCCTCGGAGTGCTGGGTCGACAGCACGACGGTGTCGACGCGCACGGCGCGGTCGTCCTCGTCGTACTCGATGGTGACCTGGGTCTTCCCGTCGGGGCGCAGGTAGGGCAGCGTGCCGTCCTTGCGCACCTCGGTGAGCTTCTCCGCGAGGGTCTGCGCGATCTTGATCGGCAGCGGGAAGAGCTCGGGCGTGTCGTCGCAGGCGTAGCCGAACATCAGGCCCTGGTCGCCCGCACCCTGGCGGTCGAGCTCGTCGGAGGAGCCGCCGAGGCGGACGTCCTCGGCGGTGTCAACGCCCTGGGCGATGTCGGGCGACTGCGCACCGATCGCGACCTGGACGCCGCACGAGTTGCCGTCGAAGCCCTTGTCGGAGGAGTCGTAGCCGATCTCGAGGATCTTCTCGCGCACCAGCTGGGCGACCGGGGCGTAGGCCTCGGTGGTCACCTCGCCGGCCACGACCACCAGGCCGGTGGTCAGCAGGGTCTCGACCGCGACGCGGCTGGAGGGGTCGTGCTCGAGGAGGTAGTCGAGCACGGTGTCGCTGATCTGGTCGGCGATCTTGTCCGGGTGACCCTCGGTCACCGACTCCGACGTGAACAGACGTCCGGTCATGGCGTGGGAACTCCTGGTTCTCATGTACCGCGGCGGAACCCCCTCGCCGGCGCGGTCAAGTGTCGTTTTCTACGTGTTGAACTCGGGTTGGTGCCGTTCCAACGATACGGACGGGCAGGGGTGATGCCCGAACGTCTCATCAACCAGAAGACGCCGGTCTCGACAGGCGAGCGACGACCTCGTCCCAGATCTGGTGGGCCAGCGCGGACTTCGACCCGTGGGGTACGTCGACCGCGGAGCCGTCCGCGCCGAGGATCACCGCCTCGTTGTCGGTGCTGCCGAAGACCGCTCCCCCGCTGACGTCGTTGACGACCAGCAGGTCACAGCCCTTGCGGGCCAGCTTGGCGCGCGCGAGGTCGAGCACGCTGCCCGTCGCGTCGCCGGTCTCGGCGGCGAACCCCACGACCACCTGGTCCGGGCGGGCCCGGTGGTGGGAGATCTCCTTGAGGATGTCGGGGTTCTGCTGCAGCGTGATCGAGGGTGCCGAACCGTCGTCGGCCTTCTTGATCTTGGTGTCGGAGGTCGTGGTCGGCCGGAAGTCGGACGGGGCGGCCGCCATCACGACCGCGTCGGCGCCGGCGGCCGCGGAGAGCACGGCGTCGCGCAGCTCGGCGGTCGACTCGACCCGCACCACCTTGACGCCGGCGGGGTCGGCGAGGGCCACGTTGGCGGCCACGAGGGTGACCTCCGCGCCCCGGGCGGCCGCGGCGCGGGCCAGGGCGTAGCCCTGCCGGCCCGAGGACCGGTTGCTGAGGAAGCGCACCGGGTCGAGGCGCTCCCGGGTGCCGCCGGCCGACACCACCACATGGCGACCGGCGAGGTCCGCTGCGCCCCCGGTCGCGGCGCTCGTGCCGGACGCGGCCCTGCCGAGCACGTCGCGGCAGACCTCGAAGATCTCCTCGGGGTCCGGCAGCCGGCCCTTGCCGGTGTCGGCACCGGTGAGCCGGCCCTCGGCGGGCTCGACGACGAGCACACCGCGCGAGCGCAGGGTGGCGACGTTGGCGGTCGTGGCCGGGTGCTCCCACATCTCGGTGTGCATCGCCGGGGCGAGCACGACCGGGCAGCGGGCCGTGAGCAGGGTGTTGGTGAGCAGGTCGTCCGCGAGGCCGTGCGCGGCCTTCGCGAGCAGGTCGGCGGTCGCCGGGGCGACCACGACCAGGTCGGCGGTCTGGCCGAGGCGGACGTGCGGCACCTCGTGCACGCCCGTCCACACCTCGGCGGAGACCGGCTTGCCCGACAGGGCGGCCCACGTCGGCGCGCCGACGAACTCGAGCGCCGCCGCGGTCGGCACGACGGTCACGTCGTGGCCGGACTCGGTGAACCGCCGCAGCAGCTCGCACGCCTTGTAGGCGGCGATGCCGCCGGAGACGCCGAGCACCACGCGGGGCCGGGACATGTGGGTCGTCAGATCACTCGGCGTCGGCAGCCGGGGCCTCGGCGGCCTGGGCAGCAGCGGCCTGCTCGGCGGCGAGCTCGGCCGGGTCGACGTCCTCGCAGGTCAGCAGGTCCTCGTTGATCTCGCGCAGCGCGATCGAGAGGGGCTTCTCCTGCACGTGGGTCTCCACGAGCGGGCCGACGTACTCCAGCAGGCCCTCGCCGAGCTGGGAGTAGTAGGCGTTGATCTGCCGCGCGCGCTTGGCGCTGTAGAGGACCAGCTTGTACTTGCTGTCGGTCTTGGACAGCAGGTCGTCGATCGGGGGGTTGGTGACACCCTCGGCGGCGATGTTCGGGGCAGACACGTAGGTCCTCACTCGTTGTGGACGGAATCAACCATCAAGGCTACCAACTCCTCGACGGCAGCGTGAACTTCACGGTTGACGATGGTGACGTCGAACTCGGACTCGGCGGCCAGCTCCTGACGGGCGGTCGCGAGGCGGCGCTCGCGCTCCTCCTCGTCCTCGGTGCCGCGCCCGACGAGCCGGCGCACCAGCTCCTCCCAGGACGGCGGCTTGAGGAAGACGAAGACCGCCTCCGGCATCGACTCGCGCACCTGGCGCGCGCCCTGCAGGTCGATCTCGAGCAGCGCCGGACGACCGGCGGCGAGCGCCTCCTCGACCGGGCCGCGCGGGGTGCCGTACCGGTTGATGCCGTGCACCACGGCCCACTCGAGCATCTGGCCCTCGTCGACCAGCCGGTCGAACTCCTCGTGGGTGACGAAGTGGTAGTGCACGCCGTCGACCTCGCCCGGCCGCGGCTGGCGGGTCGTGGCGGAGACGGACAGGTAGATCTCGGGGTGCTGCTCGCGCATGGCGGCAGCGACCGTGCCCTTGCCGACGGCCGTCGGGCCGGCGAGGACGAAGAGCTTCGCCCGGCTCATCCTTCGGAGGAGAACTCGCGCTCCAGGGCGGCGACCTGCTTGGCGCCGAGCCCCCGGACCCGCCGCGACTCGGCGATGCCGAGGCGCTCCATCACCTGGCGGGCGCGGACCTTGCCCAGGCCGGGGACCGACGTGAGCAGGTCGACGACCTTCATCTTGCCGATGACCTCGTTGACCTGGCCCTGCTGCAGGACCTCGCTGATGGAGGCGCCGGAGTTCTTCAGCCGGTTCTTCACCTCGGCCCGCTCGCGGCGTGCGGCGGCTGCCTTCTCGAGGGCGGCCTGGCGCTGTTCGGGAGTGAGAGGGGGCAGGGCCACGAGGCAGGAGTCCTTCGGTGTTGATCGAGGTGGGACGGCGGGTGGGCCGACGCCGGTCAATCTAGCCATTCCCGAACTACCGGGGCAATCGGGGCCCTCGCCGCGGGACGCAGGTGTGACCTCAGACGCTCAGAGGCTCAGCGGCGTCTTGCAGACGTCGCGCGCCTGCTGCTCCACCCCGGTCAGGGCGGCCCTGGTGTCGGTGGCTCCGAGCCGGGTGGCCGCCGTGCGGATCGCGGACCGGTCCTCGTCGGAGAGGCCCTCCGGCGGGCGGGCCGGGTCGTACGACGCCGGTTCGACCCCCGCCGCGTCGAGTGCCTCCTCGAGCGCGCTGATCCGCTCGACGACGAGTCCCCACTCGTCGCGGATGTCGTCGGGCGCCTTGTCGGCGAGGTCCTCGAAGACCGGGAGCGCGCGCAGCAGGCCGGTCTCCTTGCCGGCCGACAGCGCGGCGCCGAGCTCGGCGCGGTGGTCCTCCACCGCCGAGCAGTACCTCGCGAACGGGTCGTCGGTCTCCTGTCCCCGCCACAGCAGGAAGCCCGCCACCACGACGGCGGCGAGCAGGAGGACGACGACGAGGGACGGCCGGCGCCGTCCCTCGCGCGCAGGCGCCTCGGCGTTCACCCCAGCAGCGCCCCGAGCTCGTCGTTGGCGCGCAGCACCGCGTCGCGCATCGCGACGGGATCCGGGCCGAGCCGCAGCACGCCGCGCGAGGACGACGCGACGACGTTGCGGGCGCTGGCGCCGAAGATGCGCAGGATGTCGCTGCTGGTGCCGCCCTGCTCGCCGTAGCCGGGCGCGAGGATCGGGCCATCGATGTCGAGGTCGAGGCCGCTGCCGTCGATGGTGGCGCCCACGACGGCACCGAAGGACCCGAGCGGCGTCGCGCCGGCGTTCAGCTCGCGCAGGTGGTCGAGCATCGCCGAGGCGACGGTGCGTCCGCCGAACGCCTCCGACGTGACGGCCTCCTGCACCTCAGGGCCCTCCTTGTTGGAGGTCGCGGCGAGCACGAACAGGCCCGCGTCGTGGCGACGCGCAGCGTCGACGAACGGCAGCAGCGAGCCGAAGCCGAGGTAGGGGCTGACCGTGATCGCGTCGGACGCCAGCGGCGAGGCCGGGTCGAGGTAGGCGTCGGCGTAGGCCTGCGACGTCGAGCCGATGTCACCGCGCTTGACGTCGAGCAGCACCAGGGCGCCCGCGGCGCGGGACTCGGCGATGACCCGCTCCAGCACGGCGATCCCACGGCTGCCGAAGCGCTCGTAGAAGGCGGACTGCGGCTTGACGACGCTGCAGTGCGGCGCCACCGCCTCGACCGCGCCCAGGGCGAACCGCTCGAGGCCGGAGAGGTCGTCGTCGTACCCCCAGTCGCGGAGCAGCGCGCCGTGCGGGTCGATGCCCACGCAGAGCTGGCCGCGCTCGGCGAGGGCGGCGGCGTAGCGGGTGCCGAAGGTCATCTGGTTCTCCTGGTCAGAGGGCCGCGAGGACGTGGCGGGGCCACCGGGGGCCACCGTAGATGAGGCCGCTGTAGACCTGCACGAGGTCGGCGCCGGCGTCGATGCGCTCGCGCGCGTCCGCCGGGGTCGTGATGCCGCCGACGCCGATGAGCACGAGCCGGTCCCCCACCTGCTCGCGCAGGATGCGCAGCACCTCGGTGGACCGCTCGCGCAGCGGCGCGCCGGAGAGGCCGCCCAGGCCGCACGCCTCGACGGTCGCCGGGGCCGAGCGCAGGCCCTCGCGGGCGATCGTGGTGTTGGTCGCGATGACACCGGCCAGGCGCAGGTCGAGCGCCATGTCGGCGACGGCGCGCACGTCGTCGTCGGACAGGTCGGGCGCGATCTTCACCAGCAGCGGCACGGTGCCGACGCCGGTCGCCTCGTCGGCGGTGCGCCGCACGTGGGCCAGCAGCGGCGCGAGCCGCTCGACGGCCTGCAGGTTACGCAGCCCCGGGGTGTTGGGCGAGCTGACGTTGACGACGAGGTAGTCGGCGTGCGGGGCGAGCAACCGGGTCGAGGTCTCGTAGTCGGCCTCGACGGCCTGCTGGTCCTCGTCCGGGACGACCTTCGACTTGCCGATGTTGACGCCGAGCACGAGGCCGCCGGGCTTGCGGCGGCGCTTCGCGAGCCGCCGGGCGACCGCCTCCGCGCCGTCGTTGTTGAAGCCCATCCGGTTGACGATCGCCCGGTCCTCGGGGAGCCGGAACAGCCGCGGCTTCGGGTTGCCGGGCTGGGGCAGCGCGGTGACCGTGCCGATCTCGACGTGCCCGAAGCCGAACGCGCCCATCCGGTCCCAGACCTCGGCGGTCTTGTCGAAGCCGGGCGCGAGGCCGAGCCGGTTGGGGAACGTCAGCCCCATCAGCTCGACCGGCTCTCCCCCGCGGACCGGCGTGCGCTTGAGCAGCGGGCCGCCGAGCCGCAGGGCGTCGTAGGTCAGGTGGTGCGCCTTCTCGGCGTCCATCCGGACCAGGACGTTGTCGAAGACCTTGTCGTACAGGGTCACCGCGCGTGCCACTCCTGGAGGGAGCGCACGCCGATGGACCCGGCGCGAATGGCCGCGATGCCCTGCACCGCGGCCGCGAGGCCCTGCACCGTGGTGATGCACGGGGTGCCGGTGAGCACCGCGGCGGCGCGGATCTCGTAGCCGTCGACGCGCGAGTCGCCGCCACCGCCGGCGGCGGTGGTGTTGCCGTGCGGGGTGTTGACGATCAGGTCGATCTCGCCGTCGAGGATCATCTGCACGGTCGTCTTCTCGCCGTGCGGGCCGGGACCCTCGAAGTGCTTGCGCACGATCGTGGCCTGGATGCCGTTGCGGCGCAGCACCTCCGCGGTGCCCTGCGTGGCCAGGATCTCGAAGCCGTAGTCGGCCAGGACGCGGGCCGGGAAGATCATCGTCCGCTTGTCGCGGTTGGCGATGGAGATGAACACCTTGCCCTCGGTGGGCAGCGAGCCGTAGGCCGCGGCCTGCGACTTGCTGAACGCCGTGCCGAAGTCGGCGTCGAAGCCCATCACCTCGCCGGTCGACTTCATCTCGGGCCCGAGGACGGTGTCGACGAAGCTGCCCTCCTTCGTGCGGAACCGGTTGAACGGCAGCACCGCCTCCTTGACCGCGATCGGCGCGTCGGCCGGCAGCGTGCCGCCGTCGCCCTCGGCGGGCAGCGCCCCGGCCTGGCGGAGGTCGGCGATCGTCTCGCCGAGCATCACCCGGGCAGCGGCCTTGGCCAGCTGGGTGCCGGTGGCCTTGGAGACGAACGGGACCGTCCGCGACGCACGCGGGTTGGCCTCGATCACGTAGAGCACGTCGGCGCCGAGCGCGAACTGGATGTTGATCAGGCCGCGCACTCCCACGCCCCGGGCGATCGCCTCCGTCGCCTCGCGGATCCGCGCGATCTCGGCGTCACCGAGGGTGGCCGGCGGCAGGGCGCACGACGAGTCGCCGGAGTGGATGCCGGCCTCCTCGATGTGCTCCATCACGCCGCCGAGGAAGAGCTGCTCGCCGTCGTACAGCGCGTCGACGTCGATCTCGACCGCGTCGTCGATGAACCGGTCGACCAGCACCGGCCGGTCGGGGCTGATCTCGGTCGCGGCCTCGATGTAGGCCTTCAGCGCCGCGTCGCTGTAGACGATCTGCATGCCGCGGCCGCCGAGGACGTACGACGGACGCACCAGCACCGGGTAGCCGATGGCGTGCGCGATCTCCTGGGCGTCCTCGAAGGACACCGCGGTGCCGTGCTTGGGCGCGACCAGGCCGGCCTCGGCGAGCACCCGGCCGAACGCGCCGCGCTCCTCGGCGAGGTCGATGGCCTCCGGGCTGGTGCCGACGATCGGGACGCCTGCGTCCTGCAGGCCCTGGGCCAGGCCCAGCGGCGTCTGGCCGCCGAGGGTGGCGATGACGCCGGCGATCGGGCCGGCGGCCTTCTCCGCCTCGTAGATCTCGAGCACGTCCTCCAGGGTGAGCGGCTCGAAGTAGAGCCGGTCGGAGGTGTCGTAGTCGGTCGAGACGGTCTCCGGGTTGCAGTTGACCATGATCGTCTCGTAGCCGGCCTCGGCCAGCGCGAGCGAGGCGTGCACGCAGGAGTAGTCGAACTCGATGCCCTGGCCGATCCGGTTCGGGCCCGAGCCGAGGATGATCACGGCCTGCTTGCCCTCGGCCCGCGGGAGGACCTCGGTCTCCTCGTCGTAGGAGGAGTAGTAGTACGGCGTCTTGGCCGCGAACTCCGCCGCGCACGTGTCGACGGTCTTGTAGACCGGCCGGACGCCGAGCTCGCCACGCAGCGCGCGGACCTCGGCCTCGTCCAGGCCGCGGAGCCCGGCGACCTGGGCGTCGGAGAAGCCGTGGCGCTTGGCGCGGCGCAGCACGGCGGCGTCCAGCTCGGGCGCCGCGGCGACCGCGCGCGCGACCTCGTCGATGAGGAAGAGCTGGTCGACATACCACGGGTCGATCTTCGTCGCGTCGAAGATCTCCTCCGGCGTCGCGCCGGCGCGGATCGCCTGCATCAGCTTCTGGATGCGGCCGTCGTGGGGACGGCGCACGTCGGCGAGGATCGCGTCCTTGTCGCCGGGCTCGCCGACCCAGGTGAACGCCGAGCCCTTCGACTCCAGCGAGCGCAGCGCCTTGTTGAGCGCCTCGGAGAAGTTGCGACCGATCGCCATCGCCTCGCCGACCGACTTCATGTGCGTGGTCAGCGTGGAGTCGGCGGTCGGGAACTTCTCGAACGCGAACCGGGGCACCTTGACCACGACGTAGTCGAGGGTCGGCTCGAACGAGGCCGCGGTGGAGCCCTGCGGGCCCGCGGTGATGTCGTTCTCGATCTCGTCGAGGGTGTAGCCGATGGCGACCTTCGCCGCGATCTTGGCGATCGGGTAGCCGGTGGCCTTCGAGGCGAGCGCCGAGGAGCGCGAGACCCGCGGGTTCATCTCGATGACGATGACCCGGCCGTTCTCGGGGTTGACGGCGTACTGGATGTTGCAGCCGCCGGTGTCGACGCCGACCTCGCGGATGACGCCGATCGCCAGGTTGCGCAGGTGCTGGTACTCGCGGTCGGTCAGCGTCATCGCCGGGGCGACGGTGATCGAGTCACCGGTGTGCACGCCCACCGGGTCGAAGTTCTCGATGGAGCAGATGATGACGACGTTGTCGTTCTTGTCGCGCATCACCTCCAGCTCGTACTCCTTCCAGCCGAGGATCGACTCCTCGATGAGGACCTCGGTGGTCGGCGACGCCGACAGGCCGGCACCGGCGATGCGGTGCAGGTCCTCGTCGTCGAACGCGATGCCGGAGCCGAGGCCGCCCATGGTGAAGGAGGGGCGCACGACGACGGGGAACCCGAGCTCCTCGGTGGCCTTCTCGACCTCGTCCATCGAGTGGCAGATGAAGGAGCGGGCGACCTCGCCGCCGACCTTGCGGACGATGTCGTTGAACATCTCGCGGTTCTCGCCGCGGTGGATGGCCTCGAAGGAGGCGCCGATCATCTCGACGCCGTACTTCTCCAGCACGCCGTTCTCGTGCAGCGCCGTCGCGGTGTTGAGCGCCGTCTGGCCGCCGAGGGTCGGCAGGATCGCGTCAGGGCGCTCCTTGGCGATGACCTTCTCGACGAACTCCGGGGTGATCGGCTCGACGTAGGTGGCGTCGGCGAACTCCGGGTCGGTCATGATCGTGGCCGGGTTGGAGTTCACCAGGACGACCCGCAGGCCCTCCTCCTTGAGCACGCGGCAGGCCTGGGTGCCGGAGTAGTCGAACTCGCAGGCCTGGCCGATGACGATCGGGCCGGAGCCGATGACCAGGACCGACTTGATGTCGTCGCGCTTCGGCACGTCAGTTCTCCTCACTGGTCGAGCGGGCGGTGAGCAGCTCGACGAAACGGTCGAAGAGGTACGCCGCGTCGTGCGGGCCGGCGGCGGCCTCCGGGTGGTACTGGACGGAGAAGCTCTTGAGCGCACCGGAGGCGTCGCGGAGCTCGAGGCCCTCGACGACGTCGTCGTTGAGGCAGACGTGGCTGACCGTCGCGCTGCCGTACGGCGTCTCGGTGGCCCGGTCGAGAGGGGCGTCGACCGCGAAGCCGTGGTTGTGCGCGGTCACCTCGACCTTGCGGGTCGTGAGGTCCATGACCGGCTGGTTGATGCCGCGGTGGCCGTACTTCAGCTTGTAGGTGCCGAAGCCGAGCGCGCGGCCGAAGAGCTGGTTGCCGAAGCAGATGCCGAAGTACGGCAGCTCGCGGCCCAGCGCCTCCTTCAGCAGCTCGACCTGGCCGGTGGTCGCAGCCGGGTCGCCGGGGCCGTTGGAGAAGAACAGCCCGTCCGGCTGGACCGCGAGGACGTCCTCGATGGAGGAGGTCGCGGGCAGCACGTGCACCTCGATGCCGCGCTCGCTCATCCGGTAGGGCGTCATGTCCTTGATGCCGAGGTCGAGGGCGGCCACGGTGAACCGCTTCTCCCCCTGCGCCGGGACGACGTAGGCCTCGGCCGTCGAGACGGCATCGGACAGGTTGGCGCCGGTCATCCCGGCGGACGCCTTGACCTTCTCCAGCAGCTTCGCCGGGTCGGTCTCGACCGTGGAGATGCCCACCCGCATCGCGCCGCGCTCACGCAGGTGGCGGGTCAGCGCACGGGTGTCGATGCCGGAGATGCCGACCACGCCCTGGGCCGCGAGCTCCTCGTCGAGGGTGCGCCGCGAGCGCCAGCTGCTCGGGACGCGGGCGGGGTCGCGCACGACGTAGCCGGCGACCCAGATCTTCCGGGACTCCGGGTCCTCGTCGTTCATGCCGGTGTTGCCGATGTGCGGCGCGGTCATCACGACCACCTGGCGGTGGTAGGAGGGGTCGGTCAGCGTCTCCTGGTAGCCGGTCATGCCGGTGTTGAAGACGGCCTCGCCGAAGGTCTCCCCCTCGGCGCCGTAGGCCTCGCCGTGGAAGGTGCGTCCGTCCTCGAGGACGAGCAGGGCTGGGGCGGTCATGCGAGGGCTCCTTCCAGCACGGTCGGCGTGCCACGCAGGAGCGTGGCGATCACCCGACCCGTGAGCTTGCGGTCGTGCCAGGGGTTGTTGCGGCTCAGCGAGACGCTGGCGGCGCGGTCGACGACCACCTGGGCGGAGGGGTCGACGAGGGTCAGGTTGGCGGGCTCGCCCACCGCGACCGGGCGGCCCTGGGGGCGGTCGCCGTCCGCGAGGCCGGCGATCCGGGCGGGGTTGGTGCTCATGACGCGGGCGACGCCGGCCCAGTCGAGCAGGCCGTTCTCGACCATCACCGTGGTGACGACCGGCAGTGCCGTCTCGAGGCCGAGCATCCCGAAGGCCGCGTCGACGAAGGCGTGCTCCTTGTCGTGGCGGGCGTGGGGGGCGTGGTCGGTCGCGACGGCGTCGATGGTGCCGTCGGCGAGCGCCGTGCGCAGCGCCTCGACGTCCTCGGACGGGCGCAGCGGCGGGTTCACCTTGAACGTGGGGTCGTACCCGGCCAGCAGGTCGGTGGTGAGCAGCAGGTGGTGCGGGGTGACCTCGGCGGTGACGTCGATCCCCTGCGCCTTCGCCCAGCGGATCACCTCGACGCTGCCGGCGGTCGAGACGTGCGCGACGTGGACGCGGCTGCCGGTGTGGCGGGCGAGCATCACGTCGCGGGCGACGATGACCTCCTCGGCCACGCCGGGCCAGCCGGGCAGGCCGAGGCGGCCGGAGAGCTCGCCCTCGTGGCAGCACGCGGTCGGTCCGGCGAGGGCCGGGTCCTGGCTGTGCTGGCTGACGACGCCGCCGAACGCCTTGACGTACTCCAGCGCGCGGCGCATGACGCGGGCGTCGTGGACGCACTTGCCGTCGTCGGAGAACACCCGCACCTTCGCGCGGGAGCGGGCCATCAGGCCGAGCTCGGCGAGCTCCTCGCCGGCGAGCCCCTTGGTGACCGCGCCCACCGGCTGCACGTCGACCAGGCCGGCGGCCCGGCCGAGGTCGAGCACCCGCTCGGCAGCCTCGGCGGTGTCGGTGACCGGGTTGGTGTTGGCCATGGCCAGGACGGCGGTGTAGCCGCCGACCGCCGCGGCGCGGGAGCCGGTCAGGACGGTCTCGGCGTCCTCGCGGCCGGGCTCGCGCAGGTGTGTGTGCAGGTCGACGAAGCCGGGCAGCAGGCGCAGGCCGTCGGCGTCGATGGTGCGCTCGGCGGTCGCGGAGACCTTGCCGATCTCGGCGATGACACCGTCGGCGACGAGGACGTCGCTCGTGGTGCCGTCGGGCAGGGTGGCGCCCTTGATCAGGGTGCTCATGCGGTGGCTCCCTCGTTCTGGCCGTCGCCGGCGAGCAGGTGGTAGAGCACGGACATCCGCACCGCGACGCCGGCCGAGACCTGGTCGAGGACCAGGCTGTCGGCGGCGTCGGCGGCGTCCGGCGAGATCTCCAGGCCGCGGTTCATCGGGCCCGGGTGGAGGATCGGCGCTCCGGGTCGCAGCAGCGCGAGCCGGTCGCGGGTCAGGCCGTAGCCGACGGTGTACTCGCGGGCAGTGGGGAAGAACCCGCCGCTCATCCGCTCGCGCTGGACACGCAGCATCATCACCGCGTCCGCCTGGGGCAGCACCGCGTCGAGGTCGTACGACGTCGCGAACCCGGCCGCCTTCGACCAGTCCCCCACGCCGGCGGGCATGAGCGTCGGCGGGGCGACGACGGTGACGCTGGCGCCGAGCTTGACCAGGCTCTTGACGTTGCTGCGGAACACCCGGCTGTGCGTCACGTCGCCGACGATCGCGACGTGCTTGCCCTCGAGCGAACCGAGGCGGCGGGTCAGCGCGTAGGCGTCGAGCAGCGCCTGGGTGGGGTGCTCGTGGGTGCCGTCGCCGGCGTTGATGACCGGCACGTCGATCCAGCGGCTGATCTGCTCGGCGGCCCCACTGGCCGCATGCCGCACGACCAGGCCGTCGATGCCCATCGCGGTCACCGTGAGCGCGGTGTCGCGCAGCGACTCGCCCTTGCTGGCGCTGCTCCCCTTCGCGGAGAGGTTGATGACGTCGGCGGAGAGCCACTTGCCCGCGATCTCGAAGCTCGAACGGGTGCGGGTGGAGTCCTCGAAGAAGAGGTTGATGACGGTGCGGCCGCGCAGGGCGGGCAGCTTCTTCACCGCACGCTTCTGCACGTCGTGCATCTCGGTGGCGGTGGTGAGGATCTCGTGGATCTCCTCGACCGTCAGGTCGTCGATGCTGAGCAGGTGGCGGGTCACTGGATCGTCACCCCGTCCTCCCCGTCGATCTCGCTGAGGCGCAGGCTGACGCGTTCGCTGCGCGCGGTGGGCAGGTTCTTGCCGACGTGGTCGGCGCGGATCGGGAGCTCGCGGTGACCGCGGTCGACGAGCACGGCGAGCCGGACCACGGCGGGCCGGCCCAGGTCGGACAGGGCGTCGAGTGCGGCCCGGATGGTGCGCCCGGAGTAGAGCACGTCGTCGACGAGCACGACGGTCTTGCCGTCGATGCCACCGGCGGGCAGCTCGGTGCGGTGCGGTGCCCGCGTCGGGTGCGACTTCAGGTCGTCGCGGTACATCGTCACGTCGAGCGACCCGGTCGCGACGGTGGTGCCCTCGACGGACGCGATGTTGGCCGCGATCCGGTGGGCGAGCGGGACGCCGCGGGTGTGCAGCCCCAGAAGCAGGAGATCCTCGGCGCCCTTGTTGCGCTCGAGGATCTCGTGGGAAATGCGGGTCAACGCCCGGTTGATGTCACCGGCGTCGAGGACGACGCGGCCCTCTGCGGGGACCTGCGCGTGGGTAGGCATATGTGTGCCTGACCTCCTTCTCCGCCTCACAGGACGGCTCCTTAAAGGATGTCTGAACGGGTGTCACCCTACCGGTCCCGGCGCCGTCCGGCCGAACCGGTCCACGTGTGCCGCGCGACACTTGCCTCAGCCGGCGCGCAGCTTCTCCAGCAGCGGTCCGGCCACCTCGTCGAGGAACTGCTGCTGGTAGCGGTCCCCCACCTGGACCAGCGCGACGTCGGTGAAACCCGCCTTCGGGAACGCGAGGACCGCCTCGGCGATGGCGTCCAGATCGGGTCCGCACGGGATCGACCCGGCGACGTCCTCGGGCCGTACGAACTGGCTGGCGGCAGCGAACCCGGCCGGCGTCGGCAGGTCGGCGTTGACGCTCCAGCCACCGCCGAACCAGCGGAACTCGTCGTGCGCGAGCTGCACCGCCGACTCCTCGTCGGGCGCCCAGCAGATCGGCACCTGCCCGATCGCCCGCGCGCCACCGTCACCGACCCGCGGGGCGCCGTCGGTCCGGTTCCACTGCTCGACGTACTCCCCCTTGGGCTCGACGGCGACGAGGTGGTCGGCGAGCGGTGCCAGCGCCTCGATCGCGCGATCACCCCCGACCGCGACGCCGATCTGGACCGGGTCGTCGGGCAGGTCCCAGACCCGCGCGGACTCGACGTCGAAGAACTCCCCGTGGTGGTCGACCAGCTCCCCCGTGTGCAGGGCGCGGATCACCTCGATCGCCTCGGCCAGCATCTCCTGGCGCGTCCCGACGCCGGGCCAGCCTCCGCCGACGACGTGCTCGTTGAGGCTCTCCCCGGTGCCGACCCCGAGGGTGAACCGACCCTCCGACAGCACGGCGAGGGTGGCGGCCTTCTGCGCCACCACCGCAGGGTGGTACCTCGTGGTCGGGCAGGTCACGTAGGTCATCAGCTGCAGGTCCGAGGTGGCCTGCGCGACGGCCCCGAGGACGGTCCACGCGTACGGCGCGTGCCCCTGCTCCACCAGCCAGGGCGAGTAGTGGTCGCTGCAGACGGCGAAGTCGAAGCCGGTCCGCTCAGCGTCCTGCGCGTAGGAGACGAGCTCACGCGGCCCGCTCTGCTCGGTCATCAGGGTGTAGCCGAATCGCGTCATGGCCGGCCGGTACCCGGCGGGTCGGCGGCCAACGCTCCGCCCCGGACAGGACGAAGGGGCTCCGTGTCCCCGGAGCCCCTTCGCGTCTCTCTCGTGCTGACCCTCAAGCTGTCACTTGAAGGCGTCCTTGACCTTCTCGCCGGCCTGCTTGAGGTTGCCCTTGAGCTGGTCGCCCTTGCCCTCGGCCTCGAGGTCCTCGTTGTCCGTGGCCTTGCCGAAGGCCTCCTTGGCCTTGCCGCCCTTCTCCTCGGCGGCGTTGCTGATCTTGTCGTCGAGCCCCATGGTGCTCTCCTCTCGATCGTCGGGTGCGATGCGCTCGTGGTACCCCCGCTCGCGTGGCTGATCCGGGTCCGTTTTGTTGCCCGGCTCACTCCCGGCGGGTGGTCGGGTCCGGCGGGTCGGCTTGCGGTCGCGTAGGTCCCTGATCTCTGCGGGCTGCGGTTGCGTAGTCGGCACAGTTCCGAAAGGCAGCGACGAGGGAGTACGGCGGGTGGCTGGC
>NZ_VLJQ01000115.1:0-22619 GCF_007829375.1 Nocardioides sp. J9
GCGCCGAGCCTCGAAACCAGCGGCACCAGCACGCCGGGCTGTGCCCAGCACAGTCCGCCCTGCAGGCCCGGAGGTTTCGAGGCTCGGCCGCGGGCGGCCTCGCACCTCAACCACCGGGAGTCAGGCGAAGCGAACCCAAGGCGTGCCGCCAGGCCAACCCAGCCACCTACCGGAGGCAACCGCGCGCGCGGCAGCGCGGCGCCCGCGCCGGAGGCGCGTCGAGGGCAAGTGCGGGCCGAAGCGGAGCGAGGCCTGCGCGCAGCCCTCGACAGGCGACGCGCTCGCGCCATCAAGCCAGCCGGCGACGCGCTCGCGCCATCAGACCCGCCGGCGACGCGCTCGCGCAGTTCAGACCCCGTAGCCGTGCACGAAGTCGGTGAGCCGGGCCAGCTGGTCGGGGTCGGTGCTCGGGATGACGCCGTGGCCGAGGTTGAAGATGTGGCCGCGGGCGGCGCGGCCGGCCTCGATCACCTCGGCGGCGCGGGCGGTCATCACCTCGGTCGGGGCGAAGACGAGGGTGGGGTCGAGGTTGCCCTGGACGCCGCGGTCCCCGACGAGCGGGATCGCCCGCTCCAGCGGGGTGCGCCAGTCGACGCCGACGACGTCGGCACCGGCCTCGCCCATGAGGTCGAGCAGGTTCGACGTACCGACGCCGAAGTGGATGCGCGGCACGCCGAGCTCACCGACGCGGGCGAGCACGCGCGCGGAGTGCGGCTGCACGTGGCGGACGTAGTCGCCGGGGGTCAGCGCGCCGGCCCAGGAGTCGAAGAGCTGGACGGCGGAGGCGCCGGCGGCGACCTGGGTCTCGAGGAAGACCGAGGCGACGTCGGCGATCTTGCGCATGAGCGCGTCCCAGACGTCGGGGGCGCCGAACATGAGCGCCTTGGTCTTCGCGTGCTCCTTCGACGGCCCACCCTCGACGAGGTACGACGCAACCGTGAACGGCGCGCCGGCGAAACCGATGAGCGGGGTGCCGCCGTTGATGCTGCCGAGCTCGCCGACGAGGGCCTGCACGGCCTGGGTGATGAACGGGATCTGCTCGGGGGTGAGGTCCGGGATGGCGGCGACGTCCTCGAGCGTGCGGACCGGGTTGGCGACGACCGGGCCGACGCCGGGCACGATGTCGAGGTCGACCCCGACGGCCTTGAGCGGCAGCACGATGTCGGAGAAGAAGATCGCCGCGTCGACGCCGTAGCGGCGCACCGGCTGGAGCGTGATCTCGGTGATCAGCTCGGCGTTCATGCACGACTCGAGCATGCCGATGCCCTCGCGCACCTTGAGGTACTCGGGCAGGGAGCGGCCGGCCTGCCGCATGAACCACACGGGGGTGTGCGGGGCGGCCTCCCCGCGGGCGGCCTTCAGGAACGCGCTGTGCTCGAGTCCGGTCGTCACGGGGTCAGGGTCTCAGGTCGACGGCGTGGGACGCACATCCGTCCGGCTCCCCGGCCTATGGTGACCTCATGGTCGCCCGGCAAGAGACGCACCAGGGATCCGGCGCGGCCGGGGTACCCCGGGAGTTCAGCGCGGCCGTCGACAGCCTCCGGGCCGCGACCTTCCGCCCGGAGGTGTTCTGCGAGGAGATGCCGGCGCCGCAGCGGATCGCGCCCTACGCCACCGCGCTGTCGGCGGACGTGACCGTCGACGACGAGGAGGTCGCGACCGGTCGCCTCGTGGTGCTCCACGACCCCGCGGGCAACGAGGCGTGGGAGGGCACCTTCCGCTGCGTGGCCTACTGCCGCGCCGAGATCGAGGACCACCTCGCCACCGACCCGATGCTCACCGACGTCGGCTGGACCTGGCTGCTGGACGCGCTGCGGGCGCACGGCGCCGAGTACGTCGCCGAGTCGGGCACCGTCACCCGGGTGGCGACCGAGAGCTACGGCTCCATGGCGGGCGAGCCGGGCAACGCGCAGCTGGAGATCCGCGCGTCCTGGACGCCGGTCGACACCACCGACCTCGCCTCCCACGCCGAGGCGTGGGGCGAGCTCATGTGCACCGCCGGGGGCCTGGAGCCGGTGCCGGACGGGGTGGCCGTGATGCCCTCCCGTCGTGGCCAGCGGGGCGGCGCCGGCTGATGGCTGACCAGCCGGACCAGCCGGACCAGCCGGACACCGACGCGGAGGGCCCGTCGGCGGACGAGGCACCTCCCGTCGAGCTGCTCGCACTCGCCGACGGCCTCCCGCCCGTCATCGAGACCCCCGAGGCCCTGGCCGACTACTGCGCCGCGCTCGCCGCGGGCTCCGGGCCGGTCGCGATCGACGCCGAGCGGGCGTCGGGCTACCGCTACTCCAACCGCGCCTACCTCATCCAGCTCAAGCGCGAGGGTGCCGGGATCGGGCTCGTCGACCCGATCGCCTTCGACGACCTGTCCCCGCTCGCGGAGGCCATCGGTGACACCGAGTGGATCCTGCACGCCGCGACCCAGGACCTGCCCTGCCTGGCCGAGGTGGGGCTCAAGCCTGCCGCCCTCTTCGACACCGAGCTCGCGGGCCGGCTGCTGAACTACCCGCGCGTCGGGCTCGCGACCCTGGTCGAGGTGCTGCTCGACCGCCAGCTGCTCAAGGAGCACTCGGCGGTCGACTGGTCGACGCGTCCGCTGCCCGAGCCGTGGCTGGAGTACGCCGCGCTCGACGTCGAGGTGCTGGTCGAGCTGCGCAACCTGCTCGCAGCCCAGCTCGAGGAGGCCGGCAAGGCCGACTGGGCCCGCCAGGAGTTCGAGCACCTGCGCGCGTTCACGCCGACCGTGCGGGTCGACGCGTGGCGGCGCACCTCCGGGCTGCACAAGGTCCGCGGTCGTCGTACCCTCGGCGCGGTGCGGGCCCTGTGGGAGACCCGGGACCGGATCGCGCGGGAGCGCGACGTCACGCCGGGCCGCTTGATCCCCGACTCCGCGCTGGTCGCCGCGGCGACGGCGATGCCGAAGAACCGCGGCGAGCTGATGTCGACGCAGGGCTTCCACGGCCGCGGTGCGTCGCGCTACGCCAACGAGTGGCTCGCCGCGGTCCGCGAGGCGGCGCAGATGCCCGAGGACCAGCTGCCGACCCGGGTCACCGGGGGCGACGGCCCGCCCGCCCCGCGGGCGTGGGCCGACAAGGACCCCGTCGCCGCCCGGCGCCTCGAGCTCGCGCGCGCCGCGGTGGGCCGGATCGCCGAGGAGCACCAGGTCCCGCTGGAGAACCTGCTGACCCCCGACACGCTGCGCCGCACGATGTGGACGCCGCCGAGGACCCGCGAGCCGGTGGAGCTGCTGGAGGCGGTCATCGACCAGCTGCGCGGCCTGGGCGCCCGGAGCTGGCAGGTCGGCCTGACCGCGCAGGCGCTGAGCCGCGCGATCCTCGACGCCGAGCCGGGTCAGTCGCGCTTGCGGTCGTCGGTGACCGTCGACGACGGCTCGACGTCGGGCACCGACGGCGACCCCGAGGGCCCGGACGGGGAGGCGCCTGACGGGTCGTCGGACTCCCCGTCGGACTCCTCGTCGGACTCCTCCGGCTCGTAGTCCGGGTCGAGCAGCGTCCGCGACTTCTCGTCGATCGCCCGCAGGTCCTCGCGGAGGTCCTCGAAGTAGGGCGTCGTCAGCAGGTCGACCAGGTCCGGCGCCACCAGCGCCTCGAGCTCGGCCTCGGGCACGAGCAGCGGCTGCAGGACCATGTTGCGCAGCGACTGGGTGAACACCGTGCCGTGCTCGGGCTGCTGCTCGGGCTGCATGAACGCCTCGCTCAGCGCCACGGTGAGCTTGGCCGGCTGCAGGTAGCCGGTCTCCGCGATCCGGCCGATGGCCTCGTCGTCGACCAGGTAGCTGAGGAAGTTCGCCGCGGCGCCCGTGCGGCCAGGGCGACCGGGGGCGATGCAGATGCCGGTCAGGTCGGCGACGGTCCGGCTGGAGCCGAGCGACGGCATCGGCAGCACGTCGAAGCTGACGCCCGCCTCCCGCAGCTGCGGGGTGAGCGAGCGGAAGCCGGCGATCATGGCCAGCTTGCCGCGCTCGAACCACTGCAGCGGCGTACGGCGCGACAGCTGCTTGGCCGACAGCGTCAGCCGCGGGTCGCGGAGCAGCTCGAGGGTCTCCTGCAGGGCGTCGGCCGAGCCGTCCTCGCCGAGGGCGAGGCTGGTCGGCTCCGCCGGGTCGTCGAAGACCTGGCCGCCGCCGGAGTAGATGAACGGCGCGAGGCCGCGCAGGGACGGCTCGATGTAGATGCCGCGGGTGCCTCGCCGCGGGCGGCTGGCGTACTCGACGGCGGCGCGGAGCTCAGCCATCTTCCAGCTCGCGTGGTCCTCGCGGGGCGTCGGCAGGCCCTCGGCGTCCATCGCCTCGAAGTCGACGAGGTCGGTGTTGTAGTAGATGACCATCGGCGAGGCGGTGTACGGCATGCACTGCAGGTCGTCGTCGTGGGAGAAGGCCTGCACGGCCGCGCGGGCGAAGTCGTCACCGATCGGGATCTCGCGCTCGTTGATGAGGTCGAGCAACCCGATGTTGTCGCCCTCCTCCATGGTCGTGGCCAGCTCGGAGCGCGGCAGGAGGTAGAGGTCCGGCTCGGTCTTGCCCGAGCGCAGGTCGGCCAGCATCGAGGAGGCGTCGGGCCAGGAGGTCATGGTGACCTTGGTGTCCTGGCTGCTGGCGTTCCAGGCGTCGACGACGGCCTGGTAGGCAGCGATCTCCTCGCCGGACCCCCAGACCGCGAACTCCAGCTGGGCCCGCGTGGGCTTGGACGGCGCCGGGGGCGGCGGGTTGTTGCTCCCGTTGCCCTGGGCCAGCGCCACCATCCCGACCAGCACGCTCACCGCCACCACGACGACGACGGCGCCCGTCCGCCAGTCGAACCGACCCACGTGTAAACCACCTTCTGCCAGGGAGTGTCGAGCACACCGGGCCGGGAGCGCCTCACGGCGCGTGGCCGCTCGTGGCGGCTTGAGTTGGGACCCGGGGCTGCCGCGACCCGGCGTGCTCGGTGCGTCAGTCTAGCCGGGACCGCCCGAGGCCCCGTGACAGCTCGAGGTGCCCGGCGGCCTCGAGCTGCTCGGCGAGGAGGAGGATGCGCCGCACGTCCGCGTCGGCGACCTCCGCGATCCCGGCGCGGCCCACCGCGACGACCCGCGCGAAGGCGGAGGCGCGGAAGAGCACGTCGGCGAAGTCCCCGGAGGCGATGCCACGCAGCACCTCGTCCACCATCAGGCGCAGCTCGTCCGGCCCGGGCGGGTCGGCGACGCCGGCGACCACCCGGGCGACCTCGGCGCGGGACCGGCCGGCCTCGAACTGGCGGGCCACCCCGGTCGGGTCCGCGTGCACCCACGAGCGCAGCAGGTAGAGCCGCCACAGGCAGCCGGCGAGCGAGTCGGCGGCCGCGTGCGACCAGACCTCCGCGATCGCCTCGATGCCCTCGGTGTCGGCGAGGTGCACGAGTCGGTCCGCCACGCCGTCGTCGTCGCTGTCCTGGGCGCCGCGCACCAGCAGCACCGCGGCCCGCTCGGCCGCCTCGGTCACCAGTGCGGGGTCCACCCCGTCCTGGTGCTCGTCGAAGAAGGCCGTCTCGCGCGGGACGGGCTTGTGGTGGGGACGCTCGGACACCGGTTCAGCGTAGTCGCCGGGCCTCAGGCGCCCAGCGCGTCGAACGCCTTGCGCAGCCGCACGTCGGAGACCGGGCCGTCGACGCCGAGCTGCTGCGCCCACAGGGAGACGCGGTACTCCTCGAGCATCCACCGGACGGCACGCAGCCCTGCGCCCGGCGGCCGTCCCTCGGGCAGGGCCGCCACCCGGGCCAGCCACGCCTCCTGCAGCGGCTGGACCAGGTCCATCCGCTGCCGGTCCTTGTGCAGCGCCGCGTTGCCGCCGACCTCGAGCGCCGTGCGCCGCTCCTTCATCGCCAGCAGCCAGGTGCGGTAGCGCCGCAGCCGCGCCGCTCCGGCCTCGCCGACGAAGCCGTCGTGGACCAGCCGGCCGAGCTGGGCCTGCAGGTCGGCCAGCGCTGGGAGCAGGGGCAGGTCCGCCCGCCCGCTCAGCAGGCGGTCCACCTCGCGCCAGGTCTCCAGGACCCGCAGCAGGTCCGCCACCGTGGTCCGCACCGCGTCGGCAGCCGTGGCGCGCACCGCGGCCAGCAGGTCGTCGTACTCCTTGCGGGAGCGGACGGGCCCGCGGGCGTCGACCGCGTCGACGACCACGGCGCGCAGGCAGTCGGCGATCAGCGCGTGCGTGGTGGGGTACGGCGTGCCGGAGAGGCCGAGCTTGTCGGTGTTGGACAGGCCGTCGACGACGCCCTTGACCGGTGCGTCGCCGAGCGCCAGCAGCAGCAGGCGTACGACGCCGAGGCGGTGCCGTGCGTCGCGCTCGTCGGTGGAGCCGAAGACCTGCAGCCCGACCGTGCCGCCCTCGTCGACCAGTCCGGGGTAGGCCTCCACCTCGTGCCCGGCGCGGGTCCACGTCGCCGTCTGCGGCACGTCGTCGAAGACCCAGTCGGTCTCGCCGGTACGGGCGACGCCGGAGTCGGAGGCGACCGACGCCATGGCCTCGTCGAACTGCGGCTGGAGCGGCGCCTTGAGGTCGGCGAGCGACTTGCCGCGGCCCTGGACACGGCCGCGGTCGTCGACGACGCGGAAGCTGGGGGTCAGGTGGGCCGGCAGCACGGCGAGGTCCCAGGCGTCGCGCGGGACGTGCACGCCGGTGGTCGAGCGCAGGTAGCGCTCGAGCGCGTCGAGCAACGGCTCCYCCCCCGCCGGGACGGCGGCGAGGAACTCGCGGGCAGTGTTGGGCGCAGGGACGAAGTTCACACGCAGCTGCTTGGGCAGGCCGCGGATCAGCTCGACGACGAGCTCCTCGCGCAGGCCGGGCACGATCCAGGAGAAGTCCTCGTCGTCGACGCGGTTGAGCGTGGAGACCGGGATGTCGATGGTCAGCCCGTCGTCCTTCGCACCCGGCTCGAAGTGGTAGCTGATCGGGAAGGTGAGGCCGCCCGCGACCGACCACTGCTCGGGGTAGTCCTCCTCGCTGACCTCGTCGGCGGCGTCGTGGGTGAGCATCGCCGGGTCGAAGGTGAGCAGGTCGGGGCGCTTGCGGCGCTCGTCGCGCCACCAGCGGTCGAAGTGGGCGCCGCTGACGACCCCCTCGGGGATGCGGGCGTCGTAGAAGTCGAAGAGGGTGTGCTCGTCGACGACGAGGTCCCGGCGGCGGGCGCGGTGCTCCAGCTCCTCGGCCTCCTCGAGCAGGCGCTGGTTCTCGCGCAGGAAGCGGTGCCGGGTGTCCCACTCGCCGTAGACCAGCGCGTGGCGGATGAACAGCTCGCGGGACAGCTCCGGGTCGATCTTCCCGTAGTTGACGGGCCGGTCGGTGGCCAGCGGGACGCCGTACAAGGTGACCCGCTCGGTGGCCATCACCGACTGCCGCTTGCGCGACCAGTGCGGCTCGGAGTACGAGCGCTTGACCAGGTGCGCGCCGAGCCGCTCGGCCCACTGCGGCTGGATCTCGGCGTTCTGCCGGGCCCACAGCCGTCCGGTCTCGACCAGCTCGCCGGCCATGAGGTACTGCGGGTTCTTCCGGGCCAGGCCGGAGCCCGGGAAGATCGCGAACCGGGCGCCGCGGGCGCCGAGGTACTCCCGCGGGCCGGGGCGGCGGCCGTCACGCTTCGCGCCGGGCTTCGGCTTCTCCCGCTCCTCCAGCAGCCCGACGTGGGAGAGCAGGCCCGACAGCAGCGCCTGGTGGATGCCGTCCGCGTCGGGGTTGTCGCTGGGCGCCTCCAGCCGGATGCCCATCTCCTTGGTGACCTGCCGCAGCTGGGCGACCAGCTCCTGCCACTCGCGCACCCGCAGGTAGTTGAGGAACTCCCGCTTGCACATTCGGCGGAACGCGCTGCCGGACAGCTCCTTCTGCTGCTGGCGCAGGTGGTTCCAGAGGTTGAGCAGGGTGAGGAAGTCGGAGCGCTCGGCCTTGAACCGGGCGTGCAGCTGGTCGGCCTGCGCCTGCTCCTTCGGGTGCTCGGCGCCGGGACGCTCGCGCGGGTCCTGCAGCGAGAGCGCGGCCACGATCACGAGCACGTCGCGCACGCAGCCCAGGCGCTCGGCCTCGAGCAGCATCCGGCCCAGCCGCGGGTCGATGGGCAGGCGCGCGAGGCGGCGGCCGGTCTTCGTGAGGTCGCCACGGGGGCCGACGGCCCCGAGCTCCTCGAGCAGCTGCACGCCGGCCTGCACGTGTCGCCGGTCGGGCGGCTCGACGAACGGGAAGCGGCTGATGTCGCCGCCCTTGTCGGCCAGGCCGAGCGAGCTCATCTGGAGGATGACCGAGGCGAGGTTGGTCCGCAGGATCTCGGGGTCGGTGAACTCCGGGCGGGACTCGAAGTCCTCCTCGGAGTAGAGCCGGATCGCGATGCCGGCGGCGACGCGGCCGCAGCGGCCCGAGCGCTGGTTGGCCGACGCCTGGCTGATCGGCTCGATCGGCAGGCGCTGCACCTTGGTGCGTGCGGAGTAGCGGGAGATGCGGGCGACGCCGGTGTCGACGACGTAGCGGATGCCGGGCACGGTCAGCGAGGTCTCGGCGACGTTCGTGGCCAGCACCACGCGGCGGCGCGAGCCCTTCGCGGGCGCGAACACGCGGTGCTGCTCGGCCGCGGAGAGGCGCGAGTAGAGCGGGAGGACGTCGATCCCGCGGATGCCCTCGCCGAGCGGCGCGAGCACCTCGGCGGTGTCGCGGATCTCCCGCTCGCCGGGCAGGAAGACGAGCACGTCGCCCGGGCCCTCGGCGGACAGCTCCCGGACGGCGTCGACGATCGCCTCGGTCTGGTCGCGGMCGATCGGCTCGCCGTCCCCGTCGACGTCGCCCTCGGCCAGGTCGCCGTAGTCGACCAGCGGGCGGTAGCGGACCTCGACCGGGTAGGTGCGGCCGCTGACCTCGATCACCGGTGCGGGCGTGCCGTCGGGTGCCGCGAAGTGCTCGGCGAAGCGGGCGGTCTCGATGGTCGCCGAGGTGATGACGAGCTTGAGGTCCGGCCGCTTCGGCAGCAGCTGGCGCAGGTAGCCGAGCAGGAAGTCGATGTTGAGGCTGCGCTCGTGGGCCTCGTCGATGATGATCGTGTCGTAGCGGCGCAGCATCCGGTCGCGCTGCAGCTCGGCGAGCAGGATGCCGTCGGTCATCAGCTTGACCCGGCTCTGCTTCGAGGTCTTGTCGGTGAAGCGGACCTGGTAGCCGACGAGGTCGCCGAGCTCGGTGCCGAGCTCCTCGGCGATCCGCTCCGCCACCGAGCGCGCGGCGATCCTGCGTGGCTGGGTGTGCCCGATCATCCGCGGCCGGGCGGCCGGGTCGTCCGGGGCCGGCATGCCGCGGCCGAGCTCGAGGCAGATCTTCGGCAGCTGGGTGGTCTTGCCGGAGCCGGTCTCGCCCGCGACGATCACGACCTGGTGGTCACGGATCGCGGCGGCGATGTCGTCACGGCGGGCGCTGACCGGGAGGTCGGGCGGGTAGGAGATGTCCACAGCGCGGACCAGTCTCCCACCTGCCCGGAGCCGGGACGGAACCCGCGGGGGTCACCCACGCCAGGCAGGGACTCCGCTGAGGCCGGAGCGGCCGAGGATGACGGTCAGCACCTGGTCCCCGAAGTCGGCGACGGCCTGCACCTCACCGCGGCGCGTGGCCAGGGCGGCGCGCGTGGCCCCCTCGACGTCGACGTCCTCGCAGGTCCAGCCGGCCGGGCAGTCGTCGACGCCGGCGCCGGACCAGGACTCGACCTCGCCGAGACCGACCTCGCGCCAGGCCTGGTCCCCGACCTCGGTGTCGATGCGGGCAGCCATCGCCAGGAACCGGTCGGTGCGGTCGTCGCCGGCGGCCAGGCCCGCACCGGCGGCGAGTGCGTCGGTGAGTGCGCCCGGCCGCACGTCGCGTACCTCGACCTCCGGCAGGGCAGCGCCGGGCGCGGCGGCCGGGGCGTCATGGGTCGCGGGCGTGGTCCGGTCGGGCACGGGGGCGTCGTCGGCGGCCAGCTGCCCGCCCGTGCTGAACCCGGCGGCGGAGACGGCGGCCACGGTCGCGGCGGTGCCGGCGACGGCGCCGGTGCGGACCCGGCGGTGCCGCCGTCGGCCGCGGCGCAGGTCGGCGTCCGGGTCGGTGGCCGGCACGTCCAGCTGGTCGGCCAGCAGCCGCAGCTGCTGGTCCAGGCGGTCCTCGAGGGGGGTGCTGCTCGGGTTGCTCATCGGTACTCCAGCTCGGTCTCGTGGTGGACGGGTTCGGCCAGCGCGTCGCGCAGCGCGGCCAGGGCGGCGGAGGTCTGGCTCTTCACGGTGCCGGGGCTGACCCCGAGGTCGGCGGCGGTCTCCTCGACGCTGAGCCCCCAGTAGTGGCGCAGCACGACCACCCGCCGCTGCTTCGGCGGGAGCGCGCCGAGCGCGACCCACAGGGCCTCGAGCTCGGCCACGTCCGGGCCGGTCACCGGCGCGTCTGGCAGGCGGTCGCCCGCGCTCGCCTCGCGCCGCCAGGGGCGCCGGGTCTCGTCGATGTGGGCGTTGACCACCGCCCGGCGCACGTAGGCGTGGACGGAGCCCGCCCGCTGCACCCGCGGCCACGCGACGTACAGCCTGGCCAGCGCCGCCTGGACCACGTCCTCCGCCCGGTGCGGGTCCCCGCACAACAACCACGCCGCGCGCATCAGCTGGGGTCGCCGCGCGGCGACGTACGCCGTGAACGCCTCGTCGCGTCTCGCCACGTCATCTCCTCTGCTTCTCCGGCATCACCTTCACCCTTATCGACGGAACGCGCAGCCGATCGGTTGGACGCGTCGGGCCACGAGCTTGCGGTCCGTCGTGTGAGGTGGGTTACAGTGGACGGAGATTGTCAGACAACGGGAACTTCCCCGGCAGAGGTCTGGCCAGACCGAAGGATTTCCTGCACGATCGTCTTGGGAACGGAGGGATCCGCATGAGCCTCACCACCGAGCGGACCGGCGTCACTCCCCGCCGCACCGCGGCCGAGGTGGCCCGGGCCGAGGCCCGCACCGCCCACAACTACCACCCGCTCCCCGTCGTGCTCCGCGACGGCGAGGGCGCCTGGGTCACCGACGTCGACGGTCGGCGCTACCTCGACTTCCTCGCCGGCTACTCGGCACTGAACTTCGGGCACGGCCACCCGCGGCTGCTCGCCGCGGCGCACGCCCAGCTGGACCGGCTCACGCTGACCAGCCGCGCCTTCGTGCACGACCGGTTCGCCGACTTCTGCGCCGCGCTCGGCGACCTCGCCGGCAAGGACCTCGTGCTGCCGATGAACACCGGCGCCGAGGCGGTGGAGACCGCGATCAAGGTCAGCCGCAAGTGGGGGTACGACGTCAAGGGCGTGCCGGCCGACAGCGCGCGGATCGTCGTGGCCGCGGGCAACTTCCACGGCCGGACCACCACCATCGTCGGCTTCTCCGACGACCCCGACGCGCGCGACGGCTTCGGCCCGTTCACGCCCGGCTTCGACCTGGTGCCCTACGGCGACCTCGCGGCCCTCGAGGCCGCGATCACCCCGAGCACCGTGGCCGTGCTCATCGAGCCGATCCAGGGCGAGGGCGGCGTGATCATCCCGCCCGACGACTACCTGCGCGGCGTCCGGGAGGTGTGCACCCGCGAACGGGTGCTCATGGTCGCCGACGAGATCCAGTCCGGGCTCGGCCGCACGGGGCGCACCTTCGCGTGCGACCACGCGGACGTCGTACCCGACCTCTACGTGCTCGGCAAGGCACTCGGCGGCGGCGTGGTGCCGGTCTCCGCCGTGGTCGCCGACCGCGACGTGCTCGGCGTGCTGCACCCGGGCCAGCACGGCTCGACCTTCGGCGGCAACCCGCTCGCCTGCGCCGTCGGCCTGGAGGTGGTCGAGATGCTGCGCACCGGCGAGCACCAGGCACACGCCGCCGAGCTCGGCGTCCTGCTGCGCGAGCGGCTGCAGGCGATGGTCGGCCACGGCGTCGTCTCCTTCCGCTCCCGCGGCCTGTGGGCCGGCGTCGACGTCGACCCCGCCCTCGGCACCGGCCGCGACGTCTGCGAGCGGCTGGTGGAGCTCGGCGTGCTCGCCAAGGACACCCACGGCTCGACCATCCGGCTCGCCCCGCCGCTGGTCATCTCCGCCGACGACCTGGCCTGGGGCCTCGACCAGCTCGAAGGAGCGCTGCGATGACCACGACCACCCCTCCCCCCACCCCGCCGACCGGGACCGCCCCGAAGCGGGCGATCAACCAGGTCGGCGTGATCGGCCTGGGCAAGGTGGGCGAGCTCGTCGCCGGCCTGCTCACCGACGCTGGCTTCAAGGTCAGCGGGTACGACGCCCGGTCCCGCCCGGGGCTGCGCTTCGAGGCCGCCGAGCTCGACGTGAGCGACACCGATGCCCTGCGCGAGGCACTGCGCGGCGTCGACGCCGTCGTGTCCTGCCTGCCCTACGACCGCAACATCGACGTCGCGGAGGCCGCCGCCGAGGTCGGCTGCCACTACTTCGACCTCACCGAGGACGTGCCGACCACGCAGCGCGTCATCGAGCTCGCCGCCGAGCACCCGGGCGTCGCCTTCGTGCCGCAGTGCGGCCTGGCGCCCGGCCTGATCGGCATCGTCGGCGCCTCGCTGGCCAAGGAGTTCGAGGAGATCCGCTCCATCGAGCTGAAGGTCGGCGCGCTGCCGCAGAACCCCACCGGCCTGCTCGGCTACGCGTTCAACTGGTCCGCCGAGGGCGTGGTCAACGAGTACCTCAACGACTGCGAGGTGCTCCGCTCCGGCCGGCGCCAGATGGTGCCGGCGATGGAGGAGAAGGAGCGCGTCGTCATCGGCGGCATCGAGCTCGAGGCCGCGCTCACCTCCGGCGGCCTCGGCACGATGTGCCAGACCTACGAGGGCCGCGTGCAGCGCCTCGACTACAAGACGCTGCGCTACCCCGGCCACTTCGACCAGATGCACTTCCTCTTCGACGAGCTCGGCCTGCGGGACCGCCGCGAGGAGGTCGGCCGGATCCTCGTCGACGCCAAGCCGCCGGTCAACGACGACATCGTCTACCTCCACGCCGCCGTCGAGGGCGTCAAGGACGGGCAGCCGCTGCGCCAGAACCACGTCCGCGGCTACCTGCCGGTCACGCTCCCCGACGGCGAGGGGACCGACCGCACCTGGCGCGCGATCTCCTGGACCACCGCCTCCTCGGCCGTCGCCGTCGTGGAGCTGGTGGCCGACGGCCGCCTGCCGCAGGAGGGCTTCGTCCGCCAGGAGGACATCGCCCTCGAGGACCTCTACGCGACCCACGCGGGCCGCCTGTTTGCCGACCACGGAAAGATCAGCTGATGAGCACCCCCACCGACCTGGCCACCCGTTCCCGCGAGATCCTCACCGCCCTCGGCGCCGGAGACCCCTTCTCCCCCGACGGCGACCTCGTCGCCACCTCGCCCGTCGACGGCTCCGAGCTCGGCCGCCTCGTCGCGCACACGCCCGACCAGGTGGGCTCCGTCGTCGGCGACGCCCACGCGGCGTTCGAGCAGTGGCGCACCGTGCCGGCGCCCGTGCGCGGCCAGCTCGTGCGCGAGCTCGGCGAGCTCCTGCGCGAGCACAAGGAGCTGCTCGGTGAGCTGGTCTCGATCGAGGCGGGCAAGATCCGCTCCGAGGGCCTGGGTGAGGTCCAGGAGATGATCGACATCTGCGACTTCGCGGTCGGCCTCTCCCGGCAGCTGCACGGCCTGACCATCGCCTCGGAGCGCCCCGGCCACCGGATGATGGAGCAGTGGCACCCGCTGGGGGTCGTCGGCGTCATCTCGGCCTTCAACTTCCCGGTGGCCGTCTGGTCCTGGAACGCCGCCGTCGCGCTCGCCGCCGGCGACGCCGTGGTCTGGAAGCCCTCGGAGAAGACCCTGCTGACCGCGCTCGCGTGCCAGGCGCTGGCGGCGGAGGCGGCCCGGCGGGTGGGGGCACCCGCCGCCCTGTCCCAGGTCGTCCTGGGCACGAGCGCGGTCGGCGAGGCCCTCGTGGACGACCCGCGGGTCCCGCTGGTCTCGGCCACCGGCTCCACCCGGATGGGCAAGCTGGTCGCGCCGCGGGTGGCTGCCCGCCTCGGCCGCTGCCTGCTCGAGCTCGGCGGCAACAACGCCGCGATCGTCGCACCGTCGGCCGACCTCGACCTCGCCGTGCGCGGCATCGTCTTCTCCGCCGTCGGCACCGCCGGCCAGCGCTGCACCTCGCTGCGCCGCGTCATCGTCCACGAGTCCGTCCACGACGAGCTGCTCGACCGGCTCTCGAAGGCCTACGGCACGCTGTCGATCGGCTCCCCGCTCGAGCAGTCGACGCTCGTCGGCCCGCTGGTCGACGCCGCTGCGACGGACGCCTTCCTCGCCGCCGTCGAGCAGGCCCAGGCCGACGGCGGTCGGCTGGTCACCGGCGGCACCCGCGCCGACCAGATGTCCGGCGCCGTCGCCGGCGGGCAGTACGTCGTGCCCGCGATCGTCGACATGCCCGCCCAGACCGACATCGTGAAGCAGGAGACCTTCGCTCCCCTGCTCTACGTGCTCACCTACCGCGACCTCGACGAGGCCATCGCGCTGCACAACGAGGTCGCGCAGGGCCTGTCGTCGGCGATCTTCACCCTCGACGTGCGCGAGGCCGAGACCTTCGTGTCCGCCACCGGCTCCGACTGCGGCATCGCCAACGTCAACATCGGCACCTCCGGCGCCGAGATCGGCGGCGCCTTCGGCGGCGAGAAGGAGACCGGCGGCGGCCGCGAGTCCGGGTCAGACGCGTGGAAGGCCTACATGCGCCGCTCCACCAACACCATCAACTACTCCACCGAGCTGCCGCTGGCCCAGGGGGTCGAGTTCGGATGAGCCACCCGGTCGAGGACGACCGGACGGGGATGGTCGGGGCGACCGAGCTGCGCGCCCGGTTCGCGCGCTCGCTGTCGACCCTCTACGGCACCGAGGTGCCGGCCTACACCACGCTGGTCGAGGTGTCCGAGGCCGTCAACGCCGACGTGCTCGCCGCGATGGGTCCCGAGGCCGAGCGCCTCGGGTCCATCGAGCGGGTCACCGCCGAGCGGCACGGCGCGATCCGGGTCGGCACGCCCGACGAGCTCGCCCAGGTCGCGCGCATCTTCGGCGCCTGCGGCATGCACCCCGTCGGGTTCTACGACCTGCGCGAGGCGGACCGGCCGGTCCCCGTGGTCTCGACCGCCTTCCGGCCCGTCGACCCGGCCGAGCTCGCGGCGAACCCGTTCCGCGTGTTCACCTCGCTGCTCGTCGTCGACGACCGCCGCTTCTTCGACGCGACCACCCAGGCCCGGCTGGAGGAGTTCCTGGCCGCGCGGCGGCTCTTCCCCGACGAGCTGCTCGACCTCGCCGACCTCGCGGAGAAGCAGGAGGGGCTGTCGTCGTACGACGCCGGGCGGTTCGTCGAGCTCGCCACCGCGTCCTTCGCGCTGTCGCCGGAGCCGGTCGACCGCGCGTGGTACGACCACCTCGAGTCGATCTCCTCGGTCGCCGCGGACATCGGCGGCGTTACCTCGACCCACATCAACCACCTGACCCCGCGGGTGCTCGACATCGACGAGCTCTACCGCCGGATGACCGAGCGCGGCATCACGATGATCGACCGGATCCAGGGCCCGCCGCGCACCAGCAAGCCGGACGTCCTGCTGCGCCAGACGTCCTTCCGCGCACTCGCCGAGCCGCGCGCCTTCCGCGAGCCCGACGGCTCGGTGGTGCAGGGCGAGCTGCGGGTCCGCTTCGGCGAGGTGGAGGCCCGCGGCGTCGCGCTCACCCCCGAGGGCCGGGCGCTCTACGACGAGCGCGGCATCGACGCCTTCCCCGACACCGAGCCGGAGCTGCACGACGCCGGCCTCGCCTACTACCGCCGCGACGACGACGGCCGCCTCCAGCCGATCGTCTACGAGGACTTCCTCCCCACGTCGGCCGCCGGCATCTTCGCCTCCAACCTCACCTCCGACGGCGCCGTCGACGCCCGCCAGCGCGCCGCCGCCCGCGACGCCGCCTGGCTCCAGGACGCCCTCGCACGCCCCCTCCACGACCCCTACCCCCTCTACGCCGCCCAGGCCGACTGACCCACCCACCCACCCCGCGAGGTGTGAGGGTTCGCACCGCGAGGTGTGAGGGTTCGCCCCGCGAAGTGTGAGGGTTCGCACCGCGAGGTGCGCGTTGTGGCTGCGCGAGGTGTGACTTGTGGCTGCGCGAGGTGCGTGTTGAGGCGGCGCGAGGTGCGCGCTGTGGTCGCGCGAGGTGCGGGTCGTGGTCGCGCGAGGTGCGCGTCGTGGTCGCGCGAGGTGCGGGTCGTGGCGGCGCGAGGTGCGGGTCGTGGCTACAGCGCCTCGACGTTGCGCACCAGCGCCACGCTGGTGTGGCGCACCGCGGTGCCGACGACCGGCTTCACGGCCGACGCGATGGCCCGGCCGGCGGGCCCTCCCGGCAGCGTGTAGCTGACCCACGCCTCGATCCGGGTCCGGTCGCCGCCGAGGTCGGTGAAGGTCCACCGCTGGGTGGTGTGGATGCCCTTGACGGTCCGGATCTCGGTGTACCGGTCCTGCTCCCAGGCGGTGCACTCGACCCGCGCCTTCAGCGGTACGCCGACCTTCATGACCCCGTCGTACTGCGCGCCGACGCCGCGGAGCTGGTCGGTGACCGGCTCGATCCTCGCCAGCCCGAACATCCAGTCCTTGGTGTGGGTGTGGTCGTCGACGTACGCGAACACCTTGTCGACGGGCGCGTCGACCTCGACGCTCTCCTCCACCACGTTGGTCACGTCAGGATCCTGTCACCCGCCGGCAAGCGAGGGCCCACAGCGGCGTCGGGCCTCAGCGCGGCGGCGGCAGCGCGTCGGTCGCCTCGAGCTGGCCCATGCCGGTCACCATCAGCAGGTCGGCGACGATCGCGCGCAGCTGGGCGAGGATCGCCTCGGCGGTGAGCACGCCGCTGCGCTCGACCACGCCGGTGGCGGCGCCGACGGCGAGCTCGGCGGTCAGGACGGCGTAGGCGCCCGGGATCTCGCGTCGGCGGTACGCCGCCACCGACGTCTGCCGGACCAGGACCCGCGTGCTGCGCAGGGCCCGGTCGAGCGGGTCGACGAGCTCGGCCATCCGCCGCAGCGGCTCGCGGTGGCGCAGCCGGAAGGGCGAGGAGCTGACGACGGACATGCCCTCGTCCGCAGCGGCCTGGAGCTCGCGGATCAGCCGGTCGGTGCTGCGGGCGTCGGCGAGCAGCTCGAGGGCCGGGGTGGCTTCGCCGTCGACCATGAGGTCCGACGCGGCGCGGAGCAGGTCGGCGATCTTGCTGGCGACCCGCGCCGCCTGCTCCCGCGGGCGGCGCAGGGGCGCGGCGGGCACCGCCATCGCCGCGACCAGCGCCACCGAGCCGCCGATGAGCGCGTCGGTCCAGCGCAGGAAGGCACCCTGCGCCCCGGGCAGCAGGGTGGCGACCACGATCGACTGGACGGCGGCCTGGGTGACGAAGAGGATCCCCGCGTCGAGCAGCAGCGCGGTCGACATCGCGAGGAAGACGATGAGCGCGAGCTGCCACGCCCCGGAGCCGATGCCGGCGACGAGCACGTCGGCGATGAGGACGCCGATCGCGACGCCGATCGTCACCTCGGCGACGCGGCGCAGCCGCTGTCCGTACGACGTCCCGAGCGAGACCACCGCCGCGATGGGCGCGAAGAACGGCAGCTCGTGCCCGAGCAGGTCGGCGGCGATGAACCACGCGACGCCGGCCGCCACCGAGCACTGGACGACGACCCAGAGCTTGGACCGCCACCGGCCGATGCGGCCGCGCAGCGACAGACGGCTGGGCGACCACATCCGATCGAGCGAAGCCTCCACAACTGGGAGGCTAGTGGGTCGGGAGCTCAGACGGCCTTGGCCGGGAGGACCTTCTTTGACACGAGGGCGACGACGTCCTCGTACCGCGAGCCGGCGAGCTTCTGGAAGTGGTGCAGGGCGTGGGCGTCGATGCCGACGAGCACGCGGGCCTGGTTCTTCTGGATGCCCTTGACGATGATCTCGGCGGCGCGATCAGGCGTCATCCGCGCGAGCTTCTCGTCGAACAGCTTCGCGGTCGCGGCCTTGTCCTCCTTGTCGGAGACGCGGGCGCTGCGGGCGATCGCGGTCTTGATGCCGCCAGGGTGCACCGAGGTCACGCCGACCTTGTGCCCGCTGATGAGCATCTCCTCGCGCAGCGCCTCGGTGAAGCCGCGGACCGCGAACTTGGTGGCGTTGTAGGCGCTCTGGCCGGGCATCGCGAGCAGTCCGAAGAGGGACGACAGGTTGACGACGTGGCCGTCGCCGGAGGCGATCAGGTGCGGCAGGAACTCCTTGGTGCCGTAGACGACGCCCCAGAAGTTGATGCCGACGATCCACTCCATGTCCTCGTAGGTGAGGTCGGTGACCTCGCCCGCGAGCGCGACGCCCGCGTTGTTGATGACGACGTTGACCTGGCCGAAGTGCTCGGCGACCTCCGTCGCGTACGACGCGAAGGCCTCCTTGTCGGACACGTCGAGCCGGGCGGTGTGGACGTCCGGCGAGCCGGCCTTGACCGCGAGCTCGACGGTCTCGCCGAGGCCGTCCTCGTTGACGTCGGACAGCGCGAGCCGCGCGCCCTTGCCTGCGAGGTTCACCGCCAGGGCCCGACCGATGCCGGACCCGGCGCCGGTGATGACGACGACCTTGTTGCTGAGGTTCTTCACGAGCTGACCTTCTCCCTGGGCTGCGGTGCGCGGACGGGCTCGACGTCGTACTTGTCGAGGTCGAACGAGCGGAGGTGCTGGCGGAACGTGAACGTCTGTCCCGGCCAGAGCGTGGTGTTGTTGCCGAACTTGTCGAGGTACCAGCTCGCGCAGCCGCCGGTCTGCCACACGGTCGGCTTCATCTTGCGACGGACCTGCGCGGTCCACGCGTCCTGCGCGGACTGCTTGGGCTCGACGACCGCGAGGGCGGAGCGCCGCATCGCGCGGGCCGCCTCGACGACGTACCGCACCTGCGACTCGATGATGAAGATCATCGACGAGTGGCCGAGGGCGGTGTTGGGCCCGACGATCTGGAACAGGTTGGGGAAGCCGTGGATCGTCGTCCCCTTGTACGCCGCCATGCCGCCGTCGTCCCAGACGTCGGCCAGCGTGCGGCCGTCGCGGCCGGTGATGTGCTGTGCGATCGGCGGCTCGGTCACGTAGAAGCCGGTGGCCACGACGAGCACGTCGACGGGCCGCTCGGTGCCGTCCGCGGTGACGACGGCGTTGCCGGTGACCTTCGCGATCGGGTCGGTGACCAGGTCGACGTTGTCGGCGGCGAGGGCGGGGTACCACTTGTTGGAGATCAGGATCCGCTTGCAGCCGGCGCGGTAGGTCGGGGTGACCTTCCTGCGCAGCTCGGGGTCCTTGATGGCCCTGGCGATGTTGCGCTTGGCCTGCAGCTCGACCGCGGCCATGGCCTGCGGAAAGCGGGCGAAGGCGGGCACGCGCGCCTCGAGGGTGCCGTAGACCAGCGTCCGGAGGGCCCGCTGCGCACCGGGGACGTGGCGGAACACGGCCTTCTCGATCGCGGTGAACGAGCGCTCGTTGCGGGGGATCACCCAGTTCGGGGTGCGCTGGTAGACGTCCACGTGGCCACCCGACTCGGCGAGGAGCTTCTGCAGCTCGGGGACGAGCTGGATGGCCGAGGCGCCGGTGCCGATGACCGCGACCCGCTTGCCGGCGAGGTCGACGTCGTGGTTCCAGCGGGCGGAGTGGAAGACCTCGCCCTGGAAGCCGTCGATGCCCTCGATGTCGGGCAGGCGCGGCTCGGACAGGCCGCCGGATCCGGAGATGAGCGTGCGGGCGGCGTACTCGACGACGCCGTTGGGACCCTCGGTGCGCACGACCCAGCGCTGCTGCTCGTCGTCCCAGCGGGCGTCGACGACCGCGGTGTCGAACACGAAGCGGTCGAGCGTGCCGGACTCCTCGGCGACCCGGCGGGTGTAGGCCCAGATCTCCTGCTGCGGGGAGTAGACCTTCGACCAGTCGGGGTTGAGCGCGAAGGAGTAGGAGTAGAGCTGGCTGGGGACGTCGCACTCCGCGCCGGGGTAGGTGTTGATGTGCCACGTGCCGCCGACGTCGCTGTCCTTCTCGACGACGACGAAGTCGCGCTCGCCGGCCTCGTCGAGCTTGATCGCGGCCGCCAGGCCGGCGAAGCCCGCGCCGACGACGAGGTGGTCGACGTTCCTGCGACTCGGAGTTGCACTCATGACCTCGACGCTATTGGCACTATTGAACATCTGTCAATAGAGTGCGTGGCGTGACGGCGCCCACCCCCTCCCCCTCCGCCCCCGGCCCCGGCAGCGCGCCGGGCGGCACGGGTCGCACCCGGCTCAGCCCGGACCAGCGCCGCACGCAGCTGCTCGAGACCGGCTTCCGGCTGCTCGCCACCCGCTCGCTGGACGAGCTGTCGATCGACCTGCTCGCCGAGGAGGCCGGCATCTCACGCGGCCTGCTCTACCACTACTTCGGCGGCAAGCAGGGGTACTACGAGGCGGTCGTGCAGCACGCGGCCGACCAGCTCTACCGTCGTACCGCTCCCCCGGCGGCGGGCGAGCCGATGGACCGCCTGCTCGTGTCCCTGGGCGGCTACGTCGACTACGTCGTCGCGCACCACACCGGCTACCGCTCGCTCGTCACCGCCGCGCGCGGCGGCAACGAGAAGCTGCGCGCCATCTACGACACCACTTTCGCCGCCCTCGCAGACCGCTTCTTCACCAGTGACCCCGACGGCCTCGTCCTGCCCGACACCCCCGCCGTCCGCCTCCTCATCCACGCCTGGCAGGCCATGGTCGAGGACCTCGTGCTCACCTGGTGCGAGGACCCCGCCGGCCTCACCCGCGACGACCTCCTCCAGGTCATCACCACCTCCCTCCCCGCCCTCGTGGAGACCCTCCCCGGCCGCGAGGTGTGACGCCCTGCACCGCGAGGTGCGGGTTGTGGTGGCGCGAGGTGCGGGTTGTGGTGGCGCGAGGTGCGGGCCGTGGCGGCGCGAGGTGCGGGCCGTGGTGGCACGAGGTGCGGGTTGAGGTGCGCACTGGAGGTCAGCGCCGGACGGTGCGACGGCGCCGGTACGCCGGGTGATCGGGGCCCCTCGAGTAGACGCGCTTGGTCGGTGCCGTCGGCGATCGGAGCGCGATCGCGTCGGCGAGCTCCCTCATCCACCGCTGCCGCGCGGTCGGGCTGAACCCGTCCTTGCGGACGACGATCACGATCCAGCCGGCGTCCCGGAGAGCCTTGCGACGCCTCTCGTCCCGCTCGCGATCATCCTCGGACGTGTGGAACTCCTCGCCGTCGTACTCCACGGCGATGCGGAGGTGGGCGTAGGCGTTCTCGGTCCGCACCCAACCCCACTCCGGCAGCAGGGTCCAGACCTGGGGCTCCGGCATGGGGAGGCTCGCGTCATGGATCATCAGGCGGATCCACGACTCTGGCTGTGAGTCCGCTTCGTCGGTCGAGAGCGGGACCAGCTCGCGCAGCTGTACGACGCCACGGTGTCCCTTGAAGCGCGGCAACATCGCAGTCAGCTGCGTCTCGGTGACTTGATGCTCCCGCCGGAACGCATCCAGGGCCGCAATCGCGCGCAACCGGCCGCGCAGCCGGGCAACGTCGCAAGCAGTGCGGAGCGGAGTGGTCACTCGAACGCCGCCGATCGACATCACGTCCTCCGGCCGCAGCGTCCGCTTGCCGCCGAAGATGCCGTTGCGGCGAGTCGGCTCGCCGGCGGCCGACACCACCTCCACGTCGGGCAACAGGTCCAAGCTTGCGAAGTCGAGGAGGTCGATGCCGTGCAGGAAGGCAGCCGAGAGGTCGCACACCACGCCGCGAGGAGGTACGACCAGGGCGGCCGCCCTTGCCCGGAGGTCGACGGAGTCGCGGAGCGCACTCGCGACGTACACGCCGCGCAGCGGGCGCCGGAGCACGCCGTGGTCGACGAGATGGCGCAGCTGCGCCCGGGTGACGCCCGATTCGCGGGCTATCGCGTAGGTGAACGGACCAGGTCCGAGGCGATCGAGGATGTCCATGCCGCCAGCGTGGACGCGGTCCGAGACTTCCTCGATCCGTCGCACGCGGCGTGTGGATGGCTGTCGTCGTATACAGGGATGCGGACCGCAGGTGGACGGTCGCGTGACAGGTGTGAACGCGTCCGAACGACCTGATCCCGCACCTCGAACAGCCACAGCCCGCACCTCGCGCCGCCACCATCGGCACCTCGCGCCGCCACCATCGGCACCTCGCGCCGCCACAATCGGCACCTCGCGCGACCACAACCCGCACCTCGCGCCGCCACAACCCGCACTTCGGCGGGGTGGGGTGGGCGGGGGTGGGGTCAGGACGAGTCGGGATCGGGTTGGCGCTGGGGGTGGCGCTGGCGCTTGCGGCGGACGACGCGGGTGACGCCGACGAGGCGGGGGCCGGCGAGGCGGGCCTCGACGCGGCGGGCCTCGCGCAGGACCGGCTGGGCGACGTACTCACCGAGGATGACGCCGGAGGCGAGGGCGATGGCGACGGAGGCGGCGGTGACCATGGCGAGGAGGCCCTGGGCGACCTGCTCGCCGCCGCCCTCGGAGAGCAGGAAGAGGCCACGGTAGATGGAGAGGCCGGGCAGCATCGGGACGACGGCGGAGACGACGACCACCAGCGGCGGG
>NZ_VLJQ01000116.1:0-22280 GCF_007829375.1 Nocardioides sp. J9
GGCGGCCCCGGCCGCCGCGCTGGTGGGCGCGGCAGCCGTCGGCATGGTGGTGCTCAGTCGACCCAGGTGAGCGAGCGGCCGAGCTCCTCGACGTCCTCGGGAGTGGCGTTGGAGCCGGCCTGGACGGAGATGAAGATGCCGTCGTGTGCCTCGGTGACCCAGGCGTCCGGCGTGGCGCCCTTGTCGGGGTCGGCCAGCCAGGCGTCGCGGTCGGCGGCGTCGCGGACGACCAGGGAGGCGAGGGTGCCGTCGGTGCGGGTGCAGCTGGCGCTGTCGTCGGCGAGGAACCACTCGCAGGTCCATCCGGCGCCGACCGTCACGGGGACCTCGTCGACCTTGCCGAGCATGCCGAGCGCGCCGGCGTCCGTCTGGGTGATCGCGACGGTGATCCCCGGCCAGTCCTCCAGCAGCGGGTCGAGGCCGTCGGAGGCCCACCACGCGTCCAGCGCGGCGACGGGTCCGGAGACGACCGCGACGAACCCGCGACCGGGGCCGGGGGAGGTGCTGGCCCCCAGCCGGTAGAGGCCGTTGTCGTCGGCGGCGATGGTGGCGCTCAGCCCCTCACCGAGGTCGAGCACCTGCCGGACCGTCAGCTCGGTGGTCGGCGCGTCCTCCGGCCCGGACGCGACGGGGGGTCTCGTCGACGGCGTCCGGCGTGGCTCCGGCGGCCAGTGCAGTGGCACCGAGCCCGGCGGCCGTGACCAGCGCGACGCCTCCGACGGCGACGCCGATCGTGCGGCGGCGTCGCTGCGTCCGGCCCTGCCGCAGCGCCCCGGCGGCCAGGTGCTCGAGGTCGGGGTGCTCGGTGGCCATCCGGTCCCGCAGCGCGGGGCCGAGGCGGGTGTCGAGGCCGGTCTCGAGGCCGGTGTCGAGGCCGGTGTCGAGGCCGTTCTCGAGGCTGTTCTCGAGGCTGTTCTCGAGGTCGGGCAGGTCGTTCGTGCTCACGGGAGGGTCCTCTCGGGGATGTCGACGAGCGGGCGCAGGCGCTGCAGCGCGCGGCGGGCCCGGGTGCGGACGACCGCCTCGGTCAGCCCGAGGTCGGTCGCGGTCTCCGCGACGCTGCGGTCCTCCCAGTAGCGGTGGACCACGACGGCCCGGTCGACCGGCGCCAGGGTGCGCAACGCGGCGAGGAGGTCGACCCGTTGCCCCGGGTCGGGCTCGTGGCCGGTGTCCGGCGGTGTGACCTCCGCCGGGACCTCCGCACTGCGGCGCGGCCTGCGGTGGGACAGGAAGGTGTTGAGCAGGACGGTGCGGGTGTACGCGAGCGGGTTCTCCGTGCGTCGTACCTTGCGCCAGTGGACGAACACCTTCGCGTACGCCGCCTGGGTGAGGTCCTCGGTGGCGTGGTGGTCCCCGGTGAGGAGCATCGCCGCCCGGTGGAGCTGCGTGCCCGTCTCCCGCACGAACGCGGTGAACTCCGCGGCCTGCTGGCTCGTGCTGCTGTCCTTCACACCCATTCGACGCTCCGGGGTCGTCATCGCGTGACACGTGGTCCGGCCCGACTAGTGTCGCCCCATGGCGTCCCCGTCGGTGGAGATCGAGGTCGAGAGCCGCGTCGTCCGGGTCAGCAACCCCGACCGCGTCTACTTCCCGGAGATCGGGGCGACCAAGCTCGACCTGGTCGAGTACTACCTCGCCGTCGGCGACGGCATCGTCAACGCCCTCTACGAGCGGCCGTGCATGCTGCACCGCTTCCCGAAGGGGCTCGACGGCGACAAGGTGCACCAGAAGCGGCTCCCCTCCGGCGCCCCCGACTGGGTCGAGACGGTCGAGCTGTTCTTCCCGCGGTGGAAGCGCACCGCCGACGAGCTCTGCGTGACCGAGCTGGCCTCGGTCATCTGGGCGGTGCAGATGTCGACCGTCGAGTTCCACCCCTGGAACAGCCGCCGCGGTGCCACCGAGATGCCCGACGAGTGGCGCATCGACCTCGACCCGGGCCCGGAGTCGTCGTACGACGACGTCCGGAGGACCGCGCACGTCGTGCACGAGGTCCTCGACGAGCTCGGTGCCGTCGGCTACCCGAAGACCAGCGGCAGCAAGGGCCTCCACGTCTACGTGCGGGTGAAGCCCGAGCACGACCACAAGGGCGTCCGCCGCGCCGCGCTCGCCTTCGCCCGCGAGGTCGAGCGACGCGCGCCCGACCTGGTCACCACCGAGTGGTGGAAGAAGGACCGCGACCCTGCGGCCGTCTTCGTCGACTACAACCAGAACGCCAGGGACCACACCATCGCGGCCGCCTACTCCGTGCGCGGCCTGCCGGACGCCCGGGTGTCGACGCCGATCCGCTGGGACGAGGTCGACGACGCCGACCCCCGCGACTTCACCATCCGCACCGTCCCCGCCCGCTTCGCCGAGCTAGGCGACCTGCACCACGACATCGACGACCACGTCTTCGACCTCACCCCGCTCCTGGAGTGGGCGGACCGGGACGACCTGCCTGAGTGATCGGGACCCGGAGCCAGCCGACCTGTTGCACGCTCATGCCGATGAGCGGATGGTCCGGATCGGTCCTCTAGGGTGCAGAAATGCCCAAACTTCACGTGGCGGACGAACAGGCGTGGCTGGCTGCGCTTGGCCTCACGCCGCGCGTAGAGGAGTCCTCCGGCGATGATTTCGTCCGGGAACTGGTCGTGCCGGTCGCTGACTCTGAGGAGGTGCGCATTTCCTGGGACCTCACCGACGACAGCGTTAGGGTCCGCCACCAACGCGGCGGCAGCATCGTGGCCGACCTCTTTCGCGAGATGGTGACGCTTCTGACGGTCCTCAGTCAGGACGCGGTTCGGGAGGTCGTTGTGGAGTACGGGATCACTGGGTGGACGGGTCGCACCCGCATTCAGGTGCTTCCCGAGGTGCGGATCCGAGACGAAGTCTTGCGGTCCTGAACTGTCCGACCATGCCGCGCTGAGGGCATAGCGTGCGAGCCCGCTCATGCCGCTGCGCGGTCACGTATCGCACAGCCAGGGCCCGAGGATGCTAGATACCCTGCCGCATTCGCGCCACCGCAGAGGCGATCTCGTCTCGCTCGTGTTCGATCGCCTTCCGCTGGTTGGTCGCGGCGCGGCGGAACTGCATGTCCGTGACGGCACTGGCCTGGGTTGCGTCGAAACCGAACGCCTGCCGGAGCGCAGACTGTGCGGCCTCAACGTTGGGTGCGTCGAGAATCAGCTCCAGCACTTTTCGCGGTTCGGCAAGCGCTCGCGCTAAGGCGTCCATGACGTGGAGGCGCTCCTCCATGAGACGGATCTGGTCACTAAGCGACTCCTCGGCACCCCGCATGGCGGTGAGCGTAGCGGCTGGCTGTTCGCCCGAGGAGCATCTGGCGGAGCGCCCGACCATGGCTCCCCTCTGTGTCAAGAAGCAGCCGGGAGGGTTGTTCTAGGCTGGTTGGTGGCGGGTCCGGGAAGTGACTGATCCGAAGAGCCGGTGTGGGGATGTGAGCCGGTCGCGCTGGAGTCAGAGACGTTTCCCCGTTGTCCTCCCGGGCCCGTCTCCTTCCCGCTCGTGGTCTGGCTGAGGGCGTCGTCGAGCATGGTGCGGAACACGATGTCGGACAGGCGATCGCTTCAGGCAGCGCATCGCTTCCATCGATGACTTTCCGTCGGCCTGCTTGCGGTCGTAGTAGTCACGCCCCAGGCCGGGGTTGCGCAGTTGCACGACGGCCATGGTGTGCAGGATTCGGTTGATCTGCCGGTTCCCGGCCCGCGACAACCGGTGGCGGACATGGTCGCCGGAAGAGGCATCGATGGGTGCGGTGCCGTTCCAGGACGCGAAGTGTCCACGGTCGGGGAAACGGGTGATGTCACCGACCTCGACCAGCAGTCGGGCCGCTCCGGTCGGTCCGATGCCCGGCAGGTCCATCAGGCTGGTGTCGGTCGCGGTCAGGAGCTCGGTGAGTTCCTTGTCGGCCGCCTTCTTGCGGGCATAGACCCGTTCGAGGTCGCCGACCAGCTCAGCTGCCACCCGGCGGCGGATCTTGCCGGCGGCGTCGCGGGGACGCACGCCAGCGACGAGCTTCTTGGCCTGCGCGGCCGACAGGTCACGCTTGGCCCCGCCAGGGATCAGCTCCAGCAACAGTTGGTGCACCTGCGACGTCATCCGGGTGTGGTCCTCGCCCAGCGAACGGCGTCGGTCGACCAGGACCCGCAGCACCGCCAACTGCTCGTCGTTGACGACCGGACGCAGCCCGGCGATCCGGGTGTCGACCAGCGCCACGGAGTGGGCGTCGGTCGCGTCGGTCTTGCGGCCCTGGCCGGTCGCGAAGACCCGCATCCGTGCCGAGAGCTTCGGCGGGACATCGACCACTTCCTCGCCGGCTGCGAGGAGACGCACAGCGACGTGGTGACCGATTCCGTTGCAGCCCTCGATCGCCCAGACCCGGTCCTCCACACGCGGCCGCAACTGGCTGACGTAACGCCTCAAGTCGGCGAGACCGGCCTCATCGGTGCCGAATCGGTCGCCACCGATCACGGTCTCATCAGTGGTCATGACCTCGATCGTGACCGACCGCTTGTGCGGATCCATCCCGATCACAACGCGGTTGCTCGTCTCGTTCACTTGCTGCCTCCGATGCTCGCTCCATCACTGGTATCGAGTCGGGAGGGCACCGCTACTTCGAGCTGGGCAGACCCCTCTTGAGCCTCTCGCGACCCTGGCGACACCCGGCCCGCGCATGCCATGTGAGAACCACACGGGTCCACCTCGGGACAGCGTGGGCAGCCGCAATCAGAGCGACGGACCGGGCGCCTGGACCGAGCCTCGCCAGGCACCGGTCCTGAGGTCAATGAAACAAGTAGCCGCTGTCGGGACGAAGGCGCGTCGAGCAGCCGGGGTGTCGACGGCGAGCGGCGGCTGCGGTCCGAATCAGCCCGTGAAAGCGAACGTCGCGCTGAAACTGCCTTCGATCCCAGCCGCGTAGGTCCACGTGGCCTGAATGTCATCCCACTCCGCGTCTACACTGCTCGCCATTGCCGTGGTCGACGTCATCTGCGCCGAGACGGTGGCCGGCGCGTTCGTCTTCTCCAGAACACATCCCGCGGCGATGTAGGCGAGAGACGACGCGATCTCTCCACCGGGCTCAGGCGTGGACACGATCAAGCTCTCGCCTTCGTCCTCGAGGCGCATCACCTGCTCGATCTTCGGGGCGTCCTCGGCGAAGTCGTCCTGCATCGAAGCCTGAAGTGTCGGGGCGCACTCTTCGTATGCAGTCGAGAGCGGGCTCTTGTCGACGCCAGCCCGCTGGTCAGCGGAGTCGCTGCTGTCGTCGGTTCCGCAGGCAGTCAACGCGAGAAGAGCGAGGAGGGACGCGGTCCCAAGAGCCGGTCGAGACATCTCGATCGAAGCGTAGGTCCGAGCATCCGCAGCCCGTGGGGGAAGTGGTCAATGCCCCTGGCTACGGAGTGGGCCGACAGGGTGCCGAGGACGCGCGACCATGCCGCGGTGAGCGCATCGTCCTTCAACAGTCCGCAGGCTGCGCCCAACGAACGAAGAGCATCCGGAGAATCTGACGGGCCGCGATGTAGCCGATCGCGTACCCCGCGAGAACGAGGACCACCCACACCGGCCACGGGGCACTGACGGCAGCAGCAACGCCGGCTCCGATCGCGCCGCCGCCGACCCAGAAGGCGATGGAAACCGACCCGGCCAGAGCAGGTCGAGCGGCAGGCGGAGTCACTCCCCGAGCGTAGGCGAATGACGCACCACGGTCCGTGATTCAGCCGCAGATGCCCTCGCTGGGCATGGGCCGGAAGTGGTCGCCGCTATGGAGCGCGCCCGACCGTGCCGTGGTGAGTGCGGGTCTTTCGCCGTCGGATGTCCTGGACGTACCGCCCGCCGCGCGACAGGGCCCGACTCACCAGCCAGGAGCGCAACCGGGACCCGACGTCACCCGGTCCCGGCGACCTCGTGCGTGTCGACGAGTGCGGCTCGCAGTGCCTCCCGGGCCGCGGAGTAGCGGCTGCGGGCCGTGGACGGGTTCAGGCCGAGGAGCTCGGCTGCCTCGGCCAGGGTGAGACCGTCCCAGTGGACCAGCATGACCAGCTCGCGGTGGGCCGCCGCCAGGTCCCGGACGGCGGCCTGGACGGCGATGGCTTCCGCGTGGTCCGGCGCGTGGGAGGCTGCCAGGTAGTGACGGACCCGGTCCGCCAGCGCCGCGCGGCGGCGCGACCCGCGGCGCTGGTTCGCCAGGACGTGGGCCGCGATGGTGAACAGCCACATCCGGCGCCGGTGCGGTTCCACGGGGAGGGAGTCGACGCGGCGCCACGCCTGCAGCATGACCTCGGCGAGGAGGTCGGCCGCGTCCTCGCGGACGAGGACCCGACGCTCGAAGTAGGCGAGGAGGTCGGCCGACGTCGCCTCCAGTGCGACGCGGAGGGAGTCCGCGCTCACTCCGCGCACCCGCCCGTGCTGCCGACGGTGCTGACGATGACGTGCGGGTCCATGCCCCGGGACTCGAGGTGCGCGGTGAGGTCGGCGACGACCTTCCGGGAGACGGCGTGCATCTCCAGGTCGTCACCGGTCAGGAGCTGCTGGGCCTCCTCCGGTGCTGCCTCGGCGCGGACCCGACGCTGGGCTGCGTCGGCGTCCTGCACCGCTGCCTCGCGGTCGACGGCGTCGAAGTCGTAGGCGGCCAGGTAGTCGCGCGCCGCAACGGCGACCTCCTGCTGCTCCTCGAGGCTGGGCCACGCGGTCCGGCCCGCCATGACGGCTGCAAGCTCCCCGCTGGCAGCGCCCTCCGGGCCCACCGGCCGTACGTCGAACTCCAGCTCACAGCTCTCGCCGGAACCGGTGCTGGTGAACCACGGGACTCCGCCGTTGATGGCCGCCGCAGCGCCCACCGCTCCCAGGCCGAGCAGCCCGGCCGTTACGCCGGTCCCGACCAGCACGCGGATCGGGCGGCGGCCGGGGCCGCGCGGGGCGCTGGCCCGGACCATCGCACCGAGGTCGTTCTCGAGCTCGGCGCTCGGCGGGGTCACGGACGGTGCGGAACGGTCGAGCAGGTCGTCGAGGTCCATGGGGGTGTCTCCTTCGCTGGGGTACACCCCCTACATGTCCGGACCATCATGATGTGTCCATCCGTGGACAGGGGAAGTGGCTCCCGCTTCTGGAGAGGCGGAGACGAGGCTCAGGAGCCGTTGATGCTGAAGGTGGTCGTCTGCGTCGTCGTCCTGCCGGCCGTGTCAGTGACGGTCACCACCAGGGTGTAGGTCCCGCTGGTGAAGTTCGGCTGTCCGTTGCCGTTCTGCCACGTGAGAGCGGCCCCCGACTCCCAGGTGCTGCCGGAACGCTGCAGGTCCAGCTCGGGACAGGTTGCGTTGTCGAAGGTCGAGCCCGTCCAGCAACGGCCGTTGGATTTCGTCAGCGTGATCCTCACCGATGCGACCTCGACGTCGTCGGTGGCGACGACGCAGATGCGGGCTGCACTGCCGCTGACGCTGCACCCCATGCCGGTCCAGCTGCCGCTGGCGCCGCTTGCGGGCTGGACGCTCACGATGACCGGGGGCTCGGTGTCGGTCTGGACCGCCTGGACGGTCACGCCGACGCTGGTGCTGGCCGGGGCGTGGTTGGCGTCGCCGGGCTGGGTCGCGGTGAGCACACAGGTGCCGACGCCGACGTAGGAGACCTGGGTGCCGGTGACGGTGCAGACCGTGGCCGGGCTGGAGGTGGAGAACGTGATGGTGGTGAGGCCGCTGCTGGCCGTCGCGCTGAGCGTGGCGGTCGTGCCGGCGTCGGCCGTGGCGGCCGGGGAGAAGGTGACGACCTGGGTGTCCTTGGCGACGGTGAACGTCTGGGTCGCCTGCGCCGCGGCCGAGTGGTAGGTGTCGCCGGCCTGGTCGGCGGTGATCGTGCAGGTGCCGGCACCGACGAAGCTGATGGTCGCGCCGTTCGTGCCCGCGCTGGTGCAGACCGCGGGGGTGGTCGTGGCGAAGGTGACCGGGTTGCCGGACGCGCCGCCGGTGGCGGTGACGGTGTAGTCCGCGCTGCCGTAGGCGGGGGAGCCGGGGGATGAGGTGAAGGTGATCGCCTGCGACGCCTGGCCGACCGTGACCGGCTCGCTGGGCGCGGAGGTGGCCGTCCACGACGCGTGCACCGCGACGACGACGTAGGTCCACGTGCCCACGGGCACGGCGTCGTCGGTGCAGGAGGTCGTCGGGACGGTGGTGCTGGCCGACGTCCCGCACGCGTCGACGGCCGGGCCGTCGCCGGGGACGCGCTGCACGCGGTAGCCGTCGGGGGTGGCGCCGCTGGCGGGTGCGGTCCAGGAGACCTCGACCTCGCCGGTGCCCGCGGTCGAACCGGCCGCGATCGCGGTCGGCGCCTCGAGGGTGCCGACGCTGGCGGTGCCGGTGCCCGTGCCGGTGCCGGTGAAGTACGCCGCCGCGACGCCGCCGACGCTCAGGGCGGTGCCGAGGGCGAGGGCGGCAGCGCCCGGGGCGCCGGCACGGCGCAGCAGGCGGGCCACACGGCCGCGGCCGCGGTGGCGGGGCGGGCGGGGAGCCCGACGGCGTGAGGTGGTGGAGTAGTGCAACATCAGCTCACGCCCCGTTCCCGGCGCCGCTGTAGGCGAGCTGGACGACGGCGCCCTTGCAGGCGTCCTGGTTGGTGGGCAGGTTCAGCATCCGCACCGCCGGCCACTGGGCTCGCGGGACCCCCAGAGAGGACAGCGTCCGCGTCGAGCCCGCCGGCACGACGAGGGGCAGCGGTCCGTCGTACGCGTCGACCGCGTAGCTGTCGACGGTGCAGCCGGCCTTGTCCGTGCCGGTCACGTCGACACCGAGCCCGGTGACGGTCATCGGGGAGCCGAACGGGTTCGTCAGCGCGAGGTCGATGGCCGCGGGCGCGCTGCCCGGGGCGAGGGCGCGGTCCGGCGTGCCGGAGATCGGGAAGTCGTCGAAGGTCCGCGGCACGACGGTGAGGTACGCCGACGCGGTGGCCGACGACAGGAGGGCCTGGCCCTTCACGGTGATCAGGTAGGTGCCCGGCACGACGTTGGTGGCGGTGCTGATCTTCACCGTCGCCGTGCTGCCGAGCAGGGACAGCGACGGGGAGACGGTCGCGGTCGCGTGCTGCGGGACGCCGGTCACGGAGAGTCCGATCGGGCCGGCGAGGAGGCCGCGGTTGACGTCGAGGGTGAAGGTGGTCGACTGGCCGYCGMCCACCGTCGCGGCTGGTGGCGACATGGCCATGGTGAAGCCGGTCGCCAGGGAGATGGTGAGCTGCACCGTGACCGAGGCCGACTGCTCACCACTGGTGGCGGTGATCCGCAGGAGGTGGTTGCCGACCGGCGTCGCGCCGCTGGTCTGCACCGCGACGACCGCCGGGATCCCGTTGACGACGGGGTTCGGCAGGATCGTCACGTTCGCGCCCGCCGGGACGCCGGACACCGAGAGGTGGACCGGCCCGAGCAGCGAGCCCGGCTGGCTCACCGTGACCGCGACCAGCGCCTGGGAGCCGAGGGTGATGCCGATCGAGGAGCGGTCGACGCTGATCCCGAGGTTCGCACCGACCGTGGTCGCGGTCGGCTTGAGGGCACTGGCGCCGAGCGACGTGGCCAGGAGCGCAGCGAGCAGCAGCACCAGCAGGCGCAGGCGCCCGGTGTGCTTGCGGATCCCGGTGGTCCCGGCCACGTCGACTCAGCTCCTCGTGCTCGACAGCGTCAGTTGACCGAGACCTGGAGGTTGACCGTGGCGCCCTTGCAGGCGTCCTGGTTCACCGCGCGGTTGAGCATCTCGAGCTCGAACGTGCCGTCGACCGTGCCGCTCGAGGCGACGTCACCGGTGGTGACCGAGGTGTTGCTGATGGCGAAGTCCGCAGCGGTGCACCCGGGGTCCGAGGTGTCCACGACGGTGGCGACCGCACCCTGCAGGTTCTGGACGCCGTCGCTCTCGTTGGTCACGTGGAAGTCCACCTCGACCGGCCCGCTGCCCGGCGCGAGGGTGCCGGAGACGGCGTCGATCTCGACCGTCCAGTCGAGGGACGTGCCGACCTCGGCCGACCCGGTGCCGGTGCCGGTGCTGGTCCAGTACGCGAAGGCCACGCCACCGGTGACGAGGACGGCGACGGTGCCGCCGACGACGGCGGCCTTCTTCTTGTTCATGCGGCGCATGGTGATGCCTTTCCCTGTGAGCTGCCGATGGAGGGCTCGGCGACCCGTGCTTCCCGAGAAGGCGTTGACCCCCGAACAGGGGTGGGACCTGCGTGGTTACGAGGAGGTTCGGCAAAAACCCGTGAACCAGCGGATGTGAGGACATCGCCTCCCGATAGGTTCGCCCGGTGAACCTCGACCCCGCGCCCCTCGACGCCGCCGATCCGCTCGCCGCCCACCGCGACCGCTTCGTCGGGGCGGAGACGCCGCTGGTCTACCTCGACGGGAACTCCCTGGGCCGACCGTTGCGCTCGACGGCGGAGCGGATCTCCGGCTTCGTCACCGGCGAGTGGGGCGGCCGGCTGATCCGCGGGTGGGACGAGCGGTGGTTCGAGCTGCCGCTGGCCCTGGGGGACCGGCTCGCCGCGGTCGCGCTGGGCGCGGGCCCCGGCCAGACCGCCGTCGCCGACTCCACGACCGTGCTGCTCTACAAGCTGGTCCGCGCCGCCGTCGCCGCCCACCCCGGCCGGACCGAGGTGGTCATCGACCGCGACAACTTCCCCACGGACCGGTACGTCGTCGAGGGCGTCGCGCACGAGTGCGGGCTCACCATCCGCTGGCTCGACGTCGACCCGGTCGGGGGAGTGACGCCCGAGGCGCTCGCGGCCGAGGTCGGTTCCGCCACCGCGCTGGTCGTGGTCAGCCACGTCGCCTACAAGTCCGGCTGGATGGCCGACGTGGAGGCGCTCACCCGGATCACGCACGACGCGGGCGCCTGGATCCTCGTCGACCTGTGCCACTCCAGCGGGGCGGTGGAGGTCGAGCTCGACGCGTGGCAGGTCGACCTCGCCGTCGGCTGCACCTACAAGTACCTCAACGGTGGCCCCGGCTCCCCGGCGTTCGGCTTCGTCGCCCGCCGACACCTCGAGGCCGGGGCGTTCCGCCAGCCGGTGCAGGGCTGGATGGGCGCGGCGGACCCGTTCGCGATGGGCCCCGCCTACGAGCCCGCCCCGGACATCCGGCAGGTGATCAGCGGGACCCCGCCGGTGCTGGGGATGGTCGCCCTCGAGGACATGGTCGGCCTGCTCGAGGAGGTCGGGATCGCCGCCGTGCGGGCGAAGTCGGTCGCCCTCACGTCGTACGCGCTGGACCTGGTGGACCGCGACCTGCCGGAGGTCGAGGTCGTCTCGCCGCGCGACCCGGCGCTGCGGGGCGGCCACGTCACGCTGGCCCACCCGCGCATGCGCGAGGTCACCGCGGCGCTGTGGGAGCGCGACGTGCTGCCGGACTTCCGCAACCCCGACGGGCTGCGGATCGGCCTGTCACCGCTGTCGACGTCCTTCGCCGAGGTGGCGCAGGGCGTCGCTGCGATCGGGGAGGCGCTCAGGCGCTGAGCCGGAGGCGCAACGCCTCGCGCAGCTCGCGCGCCTGCTTGTGCAGGATCACGGCCGCGAAGCCGTTGCCGGCAGCCTCCTCGCGGGCTGCCTCGAGGTCCCACGCGTCGGCAAGCCTGCCGGCCACCTCGCGCGGGTCCTCCGCCGCGTCACGGATCTCGAGGCACCGCTTGCGGGCCTCGCTGTTCATCATGGCCATCGGATGACCTCCCGTCGGGGACACGCCCTTGGTTCCCTGCCCCCATGATCGACCAGCCCGAGCCGGTCCGGAGGGGAAATTCCTGATCACCGGAACCGGATCGGGCAACGCGGGCCACCGCTCCTAGACTGGTCGCCCGTGGGCCACATCCAGATCACGCCGTCGATCCTCAACTCCGACTTCGCCCGGCTGGGCGAGGAGGTGGCCCGGATCCCGGGCGCCGACTGGGTGCACGTGGACGTCATGGACAACCACTTCGTGCCGAACCTGACCTTCGGCCCGACGATGGTCGAGGCGCTCGCCCGGGTCAGCCCGGTCCCGCTGGACGCGCACCTGATGATAGAGGACGCCGACCGCAACGCGCCGGCGTACGTCGAGGCGGGGTGCGGGTCGGTCACCTTCCACGTCGAGGCCGCGAAGGCGCCGGTGCGGCTGGCGCGCGAGATCCGCGCCGCGGGGGCGCGGGCGTCGATGGCGCTCAAGCCGGCCACGCCGATCGAGCCCTACGAGGACCTGCTGCCCGAGCTCGACATGGTGCTGATCATGACCGTCGAGCCCGGCTTCGGCGGCCAGAAGTTCCTGGACCTGTGCCTGCCGAAGATCCGCCGCGCCCGGGCGCTGATGGACAAGCACGGCGTCGAGACCTGGCTCCAGGTCGACGGCGGCGTCTCGCTGGAGACCATCGAGCGGTGCGCCGAGGCCGGCGCCGACGTCTTCGTGGCCGGCTCGGCCGTCTACTCGGCCGAGGACCCCGACGCGATGGTCGCGGCGCTGCGCGGGAAGGCCGAGGCGGCGCGGGCGTAGGTCCCGCGGCCGGGCTAGAGCTCGGGGCGCCGGCCGACGTCGACCGGCAGCTCCGGCTGGTGCTCGGCGAGCCACTGCCGCACCTGCGCCAGCGGCTTCTCGCCGATCCGCCCGTCGAGGATCGCGACGAGCGACGCCTCCTCCGGCGTGATCGAGAAGGAGTGGCCCAGGCGCTGCGACAGCTCGGTCGGCTGCGCCCGGATCACCGCATCGAAGCTGGTGACGAAGCGCAGCACCGGCAGGTGCTCGGGCTCCTCGACGTAGGGCGGGACGATCTCCCACCAGGCCACCTCGACCATCATCAGGTCCGGCCACGCGACGTGCGCCCAGCCGCCGTCGCGCGCCCCACCGGTGTGCACCGCCACGCCCGACTCGTCGAGGCGCAGGACGGAGTCGTGCCGCAGCAGCGACGTCGGCCGGCCGAGCTCGCGCAGGCCCCAGCCGGCCATGACCACCCCGGCCAGCACGATCATCAGCGCGTCGAGCCGGTCGAGGGAGTCGAGGCCCTGGCTGGCCAGCGCGGCGAGCGGGCCGACCACGAGCAGGGTGCCGACCAGCACGGCGGCATAGGGCCACGGGGACCGCAGCGCGCCGACGGGCGAGGGCAGGCGGACCTCGAGCATGCCCGCCACCCTAGTGTTGTCGCGTGCAGGTTGAGGCAGCGACGCCGGTGGTGGAGTCGATCCACGTCGCCAAGGCAACCCGCCTGCCGATGCAGGCGAAGGAGGCGGTCGAGGTCGAGGCCGGTCGCGGCATCGTGGGGGACCGTTACCACGGCACCCGGCACCGCCACGTCACCGTGCAGAGCCGGGAGTCGCTCGACGAGGCGGCGACGGCCTACGGGCGCCCGGTGCCCTCGGGTCTGACCCGCCGCAACCTGACGATCAGCCACGGCGTCGTACCCCGGGAGCCGGGGGCGCGGATCCGCGTCGGCGACGTGCTGCTCGAGGCGGTGCGGGTGGCCGCACCCTGCAAGCTCCTCGACGACACGATCGGCGCCGGGGCGCAGGAGGCGCTGCGGCGCCGTGCCGGGACCGTGTTCCGCGTGCTCGAAGGCGGGTCGATCCGGGTGGGCGACACCGTGGACTTGTCGACGGAAACTTGCGGTTAGTGGCCGTTGCAACGGCCGACAACCGCAGGAATCCCCGGCCAGGCGGGGATTCCTGCAGCTGGCTCAGCCCTCCAGCGCCGCGTCCAGCGTGATCGGCACGGCGGCGAGCGCCTTGCTGACCGGGCAGCCGGCCTTCGCGGCGCCGGCGGCGGCCTGGAAACCTTCGTCGTCGAGGCCCTCGACCTCGGCGCGCACGGTGAGCTTGATGCCGGTCAGCTGGAAGCCGCCGGCGGGGTCCGGGCCGAGGCTCACGTCGGCGGAGACGTCGAGCGCGACGGGGGTGCCGCTGGCCTGGGCGATCTCGTTGGACAGCGCCATCGCGTAGCAGGACGAGTGCGCGGCCGCGATGAGCTCCTCGGGGCTGGTCGTGCCGTCGGCGGCGTCGGCGGCGCGCTTGGGGAAGGACACGTCGAAGGTGCCGGCGCCCGAGGAGGTCAGCTCGACCTGGCCGGTGCCGTCCTGCAGGCCGCCGTTCCAGGCGGTACGTCCGGTGCGTGTGGGCATGGGTGGATCCTCTCGTTGGGGGAGACGTGCGATTGCCTAGTGCACAAGTTAATCGCCCACGAGGTATATTCCAAGCATGAGGAATTCGTCCCTCGCCGCGCCCGTCCTGGACGACCTGCTCTGCTTCGACCTGTACGCCGCCTCGCGCCAGGTGACGGCGGCCTACCGCCCGGTCCTGGCCGAGCTCGGCCTGACCTACCCGCAGTACCTCGTCCTGGTGGTGCTCGGGGCGCGCGAGGACGTGCTGATCAAGGACGTCGGGCGCGAGCTGCGCCTCGACCACGCCACGCTGTCGCCGCTGCTGCGGCGCCTGGAACGCGACGGGCTCGTCACCCGTCGGCGCAGCGCGGACGACGAGCGCGCCGTTGTCGTCGCGCTGACCGACGCCGGTCGCGCGCTGCACGCCCGCTTCGGTGACGTGCACTGCCGCGTCGGCGAGCTGCTCGGCATCTCCGCGGAGGAGGCCGCGCAGCTGCGCGCGCTGCTGCGCCGGCTCACGGCCGGCCTGGACTGACCAGCCTGCGGATCAGGCCGGCGAGAGCACGCAGTCCGCGAGGACGGGGGAGCCGTCGCGGTCGCCGCCCTCGATGGTCGCGGAGCCGATGATGCCGGCGTCGGTGCGCCAGCCGGCGACCCGGATCGTCTCGCCCGGGAAGACCACCCCGGCGAAGCGGCCGGTGAAGCCGCCGACCTGGGAGGCGTCGCCGCCGAGCAGGCCGTCGGTGAGCTCGCGCAGGACGGTGCCGTAGGAGCACAGCCCGTGCAGGATCGGCGCCGGGAAGCCGGCGGCCTTGGCGAAGTCGGGGTCGGCGTGCAGCGGGTTGCGGTCGCCGCACAGGCGGTAGAGCAGGGCCTGCTGCGGCGTCACGGTGTACGACGACACGTGGTCCGGCTCGCGGTCGGGGACCTCGACCGGCGTGGCCGAGCCGCGGTCGCCGCCCCAGCCGCCCTCGCCCTTGACGAAGATCGACGAGCGCACCCGCCACAGCTCCTCGCCGGTGGCGTCGGAGGTCGCGACACCCTCCTGCCAGATCACGGCGGCCTTGCCCTTGTCCCAGATGTCGGTGAGCGTGGCGCGGATGGTCGCGGTGCCGGACGTCGGCAGCGGGCCGGACACCGAGATCGACTGCGAGCCGTGCACGACCTGGGCGAGGTTGATGTCGCAGCCCGGCAGGTCGAGCGGCGGCGGGTCCGTCTCGTGGAAGGTCGGCGCGACCACGCCGAAGGACGGCAGCACCTGCAGGGCGGCGTCGTCGAGGGTGTAGCGCAGCGCGGCGGGGGAGAGGTTGTCGCCCGGACGTGAGCCGGCGCCGATGCCGAGGTGGTAGAGCAGCACGTCGGACTCGGTCCAGCTGAAGGTCCGGGCGCCGAGGTCGGCGCCGATCGCGATGGACGGGTCGATGGGCATCAGGCGTTCTCCTTCGCGATGTCCTCGGCGGCCAGGTAGCCGAACACGAGCGCGGGACCGATCGTCCCGCCGGGGCCGGGGTAGGTGTGGCCCATGACGGCCGACGAGACGTTGCCCGCGGCGTACAGGCCCTCGATCACGCTGCCGTCCTCGCGCAGCACCCGCGCACGCTCGTCGGTGACGAGCCCGCCCTTGGTGCCGAGGTCACCGGCGACGATCTTCACCGCGTAGAACGGGCCCTTCTCGATCGGGGCCAGCGAGCAGTTCGGCTTCACGGTCGGGTCGGAGTAGTACTTGTCGTAGGCGCTCTCGCCGCGGTGGAAGTCCTCGTCGACACCGCTGCGGGCGAAGCCGTTGAACCGCTCGACGGTCGCCTCCAGCGAGCCCTCGGGCAGCCCGAGCTTGCCGGCCAGCTCGGCCAGCGAGTCGGCGCGGGTGACGACGCCCTCCTTGTACCAGCGGCCCGGGAAGGGCTGGCGCCCGGCGAGGCCGGCGAAGAGGTAGCGGTTGCGGTAGGTCTGGTCGAAGACGAGGTACGACGGCACGTGGCTCACGCCGGTCGCCTCGCCCTTGTACATCTCGTGGGTCGCCTCGACGTAGGGCAGCGCCTCGTTCATGTAGCGCTTGCCGGCGGCGTTGACCATGATCGAGCCGGGCAGGTTGCGCTCGGCGAGGCAGAACCAGGCGCGGCCCGGGAGCGGGATGGTCGGTCCCCACCAGGCGTCGTCGAGCAGGTCGGTGGCCGCGCCGGCTGCGGTGCCGGCCAGCAGGCCGCCGCCGGTGTTGGACGACGAGCCGGTCGACCACTCGGTCGAGGTGGGCTGGGGCAGGAACTTCTCGCGCAGCTCCTGGTTGTGCTCGAAGCCGCCGGAGCCGAGGATCACGCCGCGGCGGGCACGGATCTCCCGGCGCTGCCCGTCGTGCTCCACCACGACCCCGACCACGCGGCCGTCCTCGACGAGGAGGTCCTGCAGCGGCGTCTCGTACTCGACCGGCACGCCGGCGTCGACGAGGCCCTTGCGCAGGCCGATCGCGATGGCGTTGCCCATCGCGTACATCTTCCGGCCGAGCACCAGCGCCAGCACGCGCTTGAGCATGACCTTGAGCATCGTCAGCGGGCCCTTGATGGTCCGCATGCCGAGGCTGATCTTGCGGTAGTCGCGCTGCATCACGATCAGGTTCGCCGGCGCCTTGGTGTAGGCCGGGTGCAGCCGGTCGAGCTCGTCGCCGAGGAAGCGGGCGTCCATCGGCTCGGGCTCGACGCTGCGGCCGCGCGGGCGCCCGCCGGGCTGCTCGGGCAGGTAGTCGGCGTACTCCGGGACCCAGGTGAACTCGAGCGGCGTCTTCTCGCGGATGAAGTCGAGCACCTCGGGCCCGCGCTCGAGGTAGGTGTCGCGGCGGACCTTGGGCACGACGTCGCCGACGATGGCGTCGAGGTAGGTCCTGGCCCGGTCCAGGTCGTCCGGGTCGGTCTGCCCGGCCGCCTTCAGTGCGTAGTTGCCGGGGATCCAGACGCCGCCGCCGGAGCGGGCGGTGGAGCCGCCGAAGTAGGCACTCTTCTCCACGACCACGGTGTCGAGGCCCCGGTGGGCAGCGGCGAGGGCGGCGGCCATGCCGGCGCCGCCGGCACCGACCACGACGACGTCGTACGACTCCTTCATGCGAAAAACTGTAACAGGTTCTAGTATGGCCGCGTGACCTCCTCCCCGACGATCGAACCAGCCGCGATCGCCGCCGCCGTCGAGCGCCTCGCGACCGCCCAGGCGACCCGCGTGCCGTGCTCCGCCGTGCGCGACCTGATCGGCACCGACGACCTCCCGGCGGCGTACGCCGTCCAGCAGGGACTGGTGCAGGCCCGCCTCGACGGGGGCGTCACCGTCGTCGGCCGCAAGATCGGCGCGACCTCCGAGGCGGTGCAGCAGCAGCTGGGCGTCGACCAGCCCGACTTCGGCTACCTGCTCTCCGACATGGACGTCAGCAGCGGGGTCGACGGCACGCCGATCTCCATGCGCACGCTGGTGCAGCCGCGGGTCGAGGCCGAGGTGGCGTTCGTGCTCGCCCGTGACATCGACGTGCCCGAGGACGAGATCACGATCGACCTGGTCCGCGACGCCGTCGAGGTCGCCCTGCCGGCCCTCGAGATCGTGGACTCGCGGATCGAGGGCTGGGACATCGGGTTCACCGACACGGTCGCCGACAACGCCTCCAGCGGGCTGTTCGTCGTCGGTCGCGACGGCCGCCCGCTCAGCGAGCTCGAGCCGCGCGACGTCACCATGTCGCTGACCATCAACAGCGAGGAGCGCTCCACCGGCACCGGCGCCGCCTGCCTCGGCGACCCGCTCGAGGCGCTGCGCTGGCTGGCCGTGCAGGCCACCCGCTTCGGCGACCCGCTGCGCGCGGGCCACCTGATCCTGTCCGGGGCCCTGGGCCCCTTCGTGCCGTTCGCCCCGGGGGACCGGGTGACGGCGTCCATCAGCGGCTTCGCTCCGCTGACCGTCCAGTTCGAGGAGTGACCCGCATGACCACGACCAGGAAGCTGACGGCCGCCATCGTCGGCCCCGGCAACATCGGCACCGACCTGCTGTTCAAGCTGCTGCGCTCGGACGTCGTCGAGCCGCGCTGGATGATCGGCGTCGACCCGTCCAGCGAGGGCCTGCGGATCGCCTCCGACAAGGGCCTCGACGTCAGCCACGAGGGCGTCGACTGGCTGCTCAAGCAGGACGAGCTGCCCGACCTGCTCTTCGAGGCCACGTCGGCCTACGTGCACCGCGAGTACGCGCCCCGCTACGCCGAGGCCGGGATTCGCGCGATCGACCTGACCCCGGCCGCCGTGGGCCCCGCGGTCATCCCGCCGGTCAACGGCCTCGAGCACGTGGGTGCGCTCAACGTCAACATGATCACCTGCGGCGGTCAGGCCACCATCCCGATGGTCAACGCCGTCTCCCGCGCCACGCAGGAGAGCGGGGGAGTCTCCTACGCCGAGATCGTCGCCTCCGTCTCCTCCGTCAGCGCCGGCCCCGGCACCCGAGCCAACATCGACGAGTTCACCCGCACCACCGCCGCGGGTGTCGAGTCGATCGGCGGCGCCGCCCAGGGCAAGGCGATCATCATCCTCAACCCGGCCGAGCCGCCGATGATCATGCGCGACACGATCTTCTGCGCCGTCGACCCGGACGCCGACACCGACGCCATCGCCGAGTCGGTGCACGCGATGGAGAAGGCCGTGCAGGAGTACGTCCCCGGCTACCGGCTGCTGCAGGAGCCCCAGTTCGACGGTCCCTCCGACTTCACCCGCGGCATGCGCCGGGTCTCGATCTTCGTCGAGGTCGAGGGCGCTGGTGACTACCTGCCGCCGTACTCCGGCAACCTCGACATCATGACCGCCGCCGCAGCGCAGGTCGGCGAGAACATCGCCCGCTCGATCCTCGCCCAGAACTGATACGGAGCCCGAGATGACCGACGTCAACACCCTGCAGCGCACCTGGTCCGGCACCCACGGCGACGAGCCGTTCGGCACGATCGACCTGCGCCTCACCGACACCTGCCTGCGCGACGGCTCGCACCACAAGCGCCACCAGTTCACGGCCCGGGAGGTCGAGGACATCGTCCGCTCCCTCGACGAGTCCGGCATCCCCGTCATCGAGGTGACCCACGGCGACGGGCTCGGCGGCAGCAGCTTCAACTACGGCTTCTCCCGCACACCGGAGCAGGAGCTCATCAAGATCGCCGCGGAGACCGCGAAGCGCGCGAAGATCGCGTTCCTGATGCTCCCCGGCGTCGGCACCAAGGACGACATCCGTGCCGCGCAGGACAACGGCGGCCAGATCTGCCGGATCGCAACTCACTGCACCGAGGCCGACGTCTCGATCCAGCACTTCGGCCTGGCCCGCGAGCTCGGCCTCGAGACCGTCGGCTTCCTGATGATGAGCCACACCCAGTCGCCCGAGGTCCTCGCCAAGCAGGCCCGGATCATGGTCGACGCCGGCTGCCAGTGCGTCTACGTCGTCGACTCCGCCGGCGCGCTGATCATGGAGCAGACCGCCGACCGCGTCTCCGCCGTGGTCGCCGAGATCGGCGGCCAGGCCGACGTCGGCTTCCACGGCCACGAGAACCTCGGCCTCGGCGTCGCCAACACCGTCATCGCCGCACGTGCCGGCGCCACCCAGATCGACGGTTCGGTCCGCCGCTTCGGCGCCGGCGCCGGCAACACGCCGCTCGAGGCCTTCATCGGCGTCTGCGACAAGCTCGGCTGGACCACCGGCGTGGACTTCCTCAAGATCGTCGACGCCTCCGAGGACGTCATCCGCCCGGCCATGCCCGAGGAGTGCCGCCTCGACCGGATGACCCTGATGATGGGCTACGCAGGCGTCTACTCCAGCTTCCTCAAGCACGCCGGCAACGCCGCCGAGCGGTACGGCGTCTCCGGCGCCCAGATCCTGCTGGAGGCCGGCAAGCGCAAGCTCATCGGTGGCCAGGAGGACCAGCTCATCGACATCGCCCTGCAGCTGCGGGCCGCGCAGGAGTCGCCGGCCGCGGTCTGAGGAGCACCGTAGGGAGCACGGCACGTGGCCCCACCGTCCTGTCGTGGGAGGGTGGGGCCACGTGCGGGCGACTCAGGAGATGGGACACGGGCTCGGCGAGCGCCTCGCGGGCGGCGTCCTCGGCGCTGCGGCCGGAGCCGGCATCGTGTGGGCGGTGGTCACCGTGCTGCGTGCGCTCGACCCGGTCGTGCTCGGGTGGGACCTGCCGTGGGGCGTGGCGCTGCCAGTGCTCGTGGTGTGCCTCGCGTTGCCGTGGGCGCTGCTCCTACCCGTGCTGCGCCCGGTCGGCTACCACCTCGGCCACGTCGCCCTGCTGACGGTCCTGCCGCTGGCCGCGCCGGTCGTCGGCTGGTGCGTGGGGGTGCGCACGGTAGAGCTGCGCCGCACGCATGCCCCACCTGTCACGGTGTGACGTATTCGGCAACTCGTCGAAGTTCCCCGACCGCGCGGTCCGGGACCCCTATCCTCGCGTGGTGCTGCGTCGTTCCCCCCAGACGCTCCTGGGCCTGCTGCTGCTCCTGCTCGTCGGTTTCGTGCTCACCCAGGCCGACGTCCACGGGCGTACCTACGACGAGCCGTTGCAGGACGACTACGGCCACCGTGTCCTCGACTGGTACCTGAGCCTGGGCAGCGACACGAGCTTCCTCGACTACCCGGAGAAGATGCAGCTGCCCCAGCACGGGCCGGTCTTCGAGACGGTCGTGGCGTTCGTGCAGTCCAGCGCCGGACGCCTGTTCGACGCAGACCCGTGGCTGGTGCGCTCGCTCGTCTGCGGGTTCACCGGGATCCTCGGCGTGGCCCTCATGGCGCTGTGCGCCCTCGAGGTCGCCCGCCGTTCGCGACGGGTCGGGGACCAGGGTGAGTGGTGGTTCGCGCTCGCGGCGGCCCTCGCGCTGGCGCTCTATCCCCGCTGGACCGGCGGGATGATGACCAACTCGAAGGACCACACCCTCGCGGTCGCGATGCTGGCGGTGCTGTGGCTGACCCTCCTGCTGGCGAGGCGCTGGGAGGAGCACCCGGACCGGTTCCCGGCCGGCCCGCTCGTCGCCCTCGGCGTGGTCTTCGGCATCGCCGTCTCGATCCGCGTGATCGCGCTGCTGTGGGTGCCGGTGGTCGGTGTGATGGCGCTGCTGTGGCTCCTGCTGCGGGCCCGCGACACCGCCGGGCTGCGGCGCGTCGCGCTGGGCACGCTGGTGATCGGCGTGGCGTCGTACCTGACGATCCTGGCGGTCTGGCCGTTCATCTTCCTCAACCCGGTCACCGGCCTGCCCGACGCGATCTCGTCGATGTCGAAGTACCCGTGGGACGACCCGATCCTCTACAAGGGCGAGATGGTCGAGGCCATGGAGCTGCCGTGGGACTACGTCCCCACGTGGCTGTGGCAGGGCTCGCCGTGGCTCTCCGTCGTGCTGGCCGTCGCCGGCACGGTGCTGGTCGTGGCCGACCTGGCGCGCCGCCGGGGGACGGCCGCCGACGTCGCGCTGCTCGGTGCCTTCGTCTTCCCGGTGCTCGTGCTGGTCGTCCTCGACCCCACGCTCTACAACGCGCTGCGCCACTTCATCTTCGTGGTGCCGCCGATGCTGCTGCTGGCCGCCTACGCCCTCGTCGTGGGTGTCGGCGCGCTGCTGCGCCGGGCGCCGACGGGTCGCGTCGTGCCGTGGCGGGCGTGGGCCGCCGGTGGCGCCGTCCTCGTCGCGGTTGCCGCGCAGGCCCAGGTCCTCGTGGGTGTCGCGCGGATCTACCCCTACGAGTACATGTACTTCAACGACGCCACCGGGGGCTTCGCGAAGCAGCACACCGAGTTCGAGACCGACTACTGGGCCGCCTGCAGCCGTGACGCCGCCCTCTGGCTCGCCGAGAACTGGCGCGACTACACCTCCCAAAAGACCGCGACCGTCCAGAACCGCTGGGGCGTCGACGGCCAGGTCCGCGAGCACCTGCCGAAGGAGCTGACGATCCTCGAGGAGGGCCAGCCGGACTTCGGGATCTACACCCTGATGAACTGGCGCCGCGACCCGTGGCCGAAGTACCCCACGGTCGCCGAGGTCGAGGTCGACGGCGTCGTGCTCTGCGAGGTCCAAGTGCACCCCGACCTGCGCTGATCCGCGCGATCCTCGCGGTGCTGATGGCGCGAGCGCGTCGGCTGTCGAGGGCGGTCTCCCGGTGGTTGAGGTGTGACGAGCGCTAGCGAGGAGCCTCGAAACCTCCGGGCCTCCTGGCGGGCTGTGGCGGGCGCAG
>NZ_VLJQ01000117.1:0-1169 GCF_007829375.1 Nocardioides sp. J9
CCTGTTGACCCACACATGCGTCAGGAGAGCCCTGTGGACTGGGGATTCTCCAGATTCTCTGTCCACAGTCCGCGTTGAAGGCCCGGGGGTTTCGAGGCTCGGCGCTGGGGCGCCTCGCACCTCAACCACCGGGAGTTGCGCTGCCTACGGGACCCCAAGCCGACCGCCGGACCCCCCCAAGCCCTCTCGTCGCTGCCTTTCGGAACTGTCCCGGCTACGCAACTGCAGCCCGCTGGGACCAACGACATCGCCACCTACGGAACGGCAAACCGACAGGCGGACCCAACCACCCACCGCACTCCCTCGTCGCTGCCTTCGGCCGCTGGGACGACCGAACCCCTGGAGCAGCCGGGCGCCTAGTCGACGAGCGGGACGTCGGCGAGGGCGATGGAGGTGTCGCGCAGCTGCGGGGTGGCTGGGCGGCCGACCCAGGTGCGGATGGGGTCGATGGCGTCCCAGTCGTTGAGGTGCATGCCCGCGACGACACGGCTGTCCTTGACCCACAGGGCGGTCAGGACGCGGGAGGCGCGGTCGCCGCGGACGACGACCTCGTCGTAGCCCCGGCCGGTGTGGCCGACGTACTCCATGCCGAGGTCGTACTGGTCGGTGAAGAAGTACGGCTGGCGGTCGTACGCCGCGTCCTCGCCCAGCATCACGCGGGCGGCGTGGCGCCCCTGGTGGATGGCGGTGTCCCAGTGCTCGACGCGGATCGGGCCGAGGAGCGGGTGGTCCTGGCGGGCGACGTCGCCGGCGGCGAAGACGTGCGGGTCGGAGGCGCGCAGGCGGCTGTTGACGAGGACGCCGTTGTCGGTGGCCCACCCCCCGGCGGGGGTGCGGTCGCTGGGGTGGGGGGGGCTGGTCGTGCGGCCGCCGGTGTGGTCGACCGACGCCAGGGAGGTGGCCAGGCGCAGGTCCACGCCGTGCTCGCGATGCAGGTCGGCGAAGACGGTGGCCAGCTCCGGGCCGAGCACGGCGCCGAGGGGGAGGGGAGCGCTCTCGACGACGGTCACGGCCGCGCCGGCCTCCCGCGCTGCAGCCGCGACCTCGAGGCCGATCCAGCCCGCGCCGACGACGAGGATCGAGCCGGACAGGTCGGCGCGCAGTGCGGTGGCGTCGTCCATCGTGCGCAGGTAGCGCACGTCCGCACCGGACTCGTCGAGCGTCGGCAG
>NZ_VLJQ01000117.1:1183-21940 GCF_007829375.1 Nocardioides sp. J9
AGCCGGCGGTCGCCGACGACGACGTGGCAGGTGTCGAGGTCGATCGCACTGGCGGGCGTGCCGCTGAGCAGCTCGACGTCGTGCTCGTCGTACCAGCCCTCGTCGTGGACGTACGCCGACGACGGCTCCTCCTTGCCGAGCAGGACGCCCTTGGAGAGCGGCGGTCGCTCGTACGGTCGGTGCGGCTCGGCGGCGACGACGACGATGTCGCCGCTGTGGCCCCGGGTGCGCAGCTCCTCGGTCGCCTTCGCAGCGGCGAGGCCGCCGCCGATGATCACGATGTTCATGGCCGGCTCCTGGTCAGCTCGAGGAATTCGGCCCGGCTGCGCGGGTCGTCGCGCAGCAGGCCGAAGAGGGTGGACGTGGTCGTGCGGGTGCCCGGGGTGCGGGCGCCGCGCAGCGACATGCAGGTGTGCTCGGCCTGGATGACCACGCCGACCCCGCGCGGGGCGAGGACCTCCTGGAGGTGGTCGGCGACGGCCTTGGTCAGCCGTTCCTGCGTCTGGGGGCGGCGGGCGTGGAAGTCCACCATCCGCGCGAACTTCGACAGCCCGAGGATCCGCTCGCCCGGGAGGTAGCCGACGTGCGCCACCCCGACGAAGGGGAGGACGTGGTGCTCGCACAGCGACTGGACGGGGATGTCGCTGACGACCACGAGCTCGTCGTACTCCTCGTGGTTGGCGAAGGTGGTGAGGTCGAACTCGGGCCCGTGCGTCATCTCGATGAGCGCGTCGGCCATCCGTCGGGGCGTCTCGACCAGGTTCTCGTCCGCCAGGTCGAGCCCGAGGGTGGCCAGCAGGGTCACTGCCGCCGCGGTGACGGCCTCGCTGTCGACGTCGGGGACGGACCGGGCGACGCGGAGCCGCCGGTGGATCGGGCTGACGGACATCGCACGCCCACTTTCTTGTGCTAGCAGATGTTTGTTTTAGAATCCACCCGTGGACCTCGGAAAGCAAGCGGCCCGGGTGGGCGTCCTCGCCGACCCCACGCGGCGCGCCCTCTACCGCTACGTGTGCGGCCGGACCGAGCCGGTCGGACGCGACGAGGCCGCGTCCGCGGCCGGGGCGACCCGCGCGACCGCGAGCTTCCACCTCGACCGGCTCGTCGACGAGGGCCTGCTGGAGGTGGAGTACCGGCGGCTGACCGGGCGCACCGGACCCGGGGCCGGGCGGCCGAGCAAGCTCTACCGTCGTACGACGGAGGAGGTCGCGGTCTCCCTGCCGCCGCGCCGCTACGACCTCATGGGCGCGATCCTCGCCGCCGGCGTCGACCGGGCGCGTGCTGGTGAGCCGCTCGACGACGCCCTCCCGGCTGTGGCGTGGGCCGAGGGGAGTGAGCTCGCGGGGGCGGCCCCGGTGTCGCCGGACCTGCCGGGCCTGGCCGCGCTGCTGGAGGGCCTCGGCTTCGAGGCGACCCACGAGGACGACGTCGTGGCGCTCGCCAACTGCCCCTTCGACACCCTCGCGCAGCGGCACACCGAGCTGGTCTGCACGCTCAACCGGTCCTTCGTCCAGGGAGTCGTCGACGGCCTCGGCTGCGCCGACGCCCGGGCGTGCCTCGAGCCGGACCCGCCCGCCTGCTGCGTGAAGGTCAGGCGGGGCCGGGCCGAAGGCTCCGGCAAAGGGTGAGGTCTGCGGCCCGGGAGCCGGGGTACTGCCCGAGCACCCCACCACCCGGTGGGCGAGGGAAAGGAATCGCTATGGGCACGCTCTTGTGGATCGCCGCAGTCGTCCTGGTCATTGCCGGAATCGTCACCCTGATCCAGGGCAGCATCCTTCTCGGGATCGTGTTGATCGTCGTCGGTCTCCTGGTCGGCCCCGGAGGCGTCTCGATCTTCAACGGACGCAGCGGACGGACAGTCTGAGCCACTCAGGCTGACCGGCTCGGACCAGCCTGACCGCTGGCCTCATGCTCGAGCGGCGGCGTCCACGGCCTCGATGACCGGGACGTCGCCGCCGACGAGGTTCCACTGCCGGCCGACGGTGTCCTCGCGGTCCACCACGACCGCCAGCACCGCCGCCACGTCGGCGCGGGTGACCGGCCCGCGGGCCACCTCCGGTCCCAGCGCGACCCGGCCGGTGGCCGGGTCGTCCCTCAACGCCCCCGGCCTGATGATCGTCCAGTCCAGGCCGCTGTCCCGCAGCGCGGCGTCGGCGTCGCGCTTGGCCTCGACGTAGGCCGTCCAGACCTCCCCGGTGTCCGCCGGGACCGGGTCGTCCACGCCGATCGCGGAGACCTGCACGAAGCGGCGGATGCCCGTCGAGGTCGCCGCCTCGATCGACTTCAGCGACCCGCCGAGGTCCACCGTCCGCTTGCGCGCGGCGTTGCCGTCCGGCCCGCCGCCAGCGCTGAAGACGACGGCGTCGCAGCCGTCGAACGCCGCCGCGAACCGGTCGGCCCCAGCGTTCTCGATGTCGAGCAGCCGCACCTCCGCGCCGAGCGACTCCAGCTCGGGCCGCTGCTCCTCCTTGCGCACCAGGGCGACCGGGGTGTGGCCCCGCGCGACCAGGAGCGGGTGCAGCAGGCGGGCGATCTGACCGTGTCCTCCGACGATGGCGACGCGCATGTCCCCAACGTACGGGGCCGGTCCTGACCCGGCCACCGATCCTGCGTGACGGGCGCCACGGGCGAGTTCTCCTGAAAGCCTGCGTGTTGGTGAACCCTCTGCCAAGGTCACGAGGCATGTCGACGGATCCCGACCAGCTGCCCGAGCTGGACCAGAGGTCGCAGCGGGTGCTCGACGCCCTGCGCGAGCTGCAGCAGGAGACCGGTGGGGGCGTGGACCGGCAGGTGGTTGCAGCCCGGGCCGACCTGGACGACGAGGCGGTGTACTTCCTGCTCAAGGAGCTGCGCCAGGCGGGGTTGGTGGTCTCGAAGGGCCGCCCGCTGGTCTACAAGGTGACCGGCGACCCCCGCTCGGACGAGGCTGACGGTTGGCGTACCGGCCTCGGTCAGCACGGACGTCGCACGGACGACGCCGAGGTCGACCGGCGCGTCCTCGACGTCGTCGGCAAGAAGCCACAGGTCACGCTGCAGGAGCTGCGGGAGGTGGACGACCTCGTCGACCTCGCCGGCAGCCGGGTCTACGCCGCCATCCGGCGGTTGGAGGCCGACGGGAGGTTGCGGGGCACCGGCCGGCCGCGGAGGTACGCGCTCGCCGATGAGTCCACCGCGCCCTCGACGACGGTGGAGCCACTGGCGCTGCACCAGCCGGAGGTCCGGGGCTTCGAGAAGCAGGTCGCCGAACGACGGGCACAGGCCGGTGCCTGGTACGACGCGCGGAAGTGGCAGTACGAGGGCCTGCGGGTCGACGCCGAGGCGTGGCTGCGTCGGCTGCTGGACGACGAGGTCCGCGACCGCAAGGCGGCAGGCGACGACGTCGCGTTCGAGCAGGCAGTGGTCGACGCGCGGTTGAAGACCCGCGACAGCTTCGTCGCCAAGCTGGCCCGGCTGTGCGGGGCGGCCGGCAAGCGTTGCGTCAGGTGCAGGGCCGGGGAGACGGTCCACGGGCCGCACTTCTACTACGGCGACGAGGCGGGATCGATCGACAAGGTGTGCCGGGACGTCGAGGACCTCGTCGGCGTGCGCGTCACCGTCCCGTCCGAGCAGGAGCAGTCGGCGGCCGCCGACCTCATCGCCGCGGCAGGCCTGGAGCCCCGCCACGAGGAGATCGGCGGGGACAAGGAGGTGCCGGGCTATCGCGGAACCCACGTCACCACGCTGCTGCCGCACGCGCGCCAGGGTCTCGAGGGGATCCGGTTCGAGGTCCAGGTCCGCACGGTGTTCCAGGACGCCGCCGCGCGGATCGAGCACGCCCTGCTCTACAAGGGGAGCGAGGGCGAGCGACGCGACCTCGAGCCGTTCGAGAAGCGGCAGCTGCTCACCATCTTCGGCCAGATGGAGATGGCCGAGTCGATCTTCAACCAGATGCTCAACCGCTGAGCGCAGCGCCGACCGACGACGTCAGAGACGGAGAACAGACCTCGTGGACCAGCTCTGGGGCACCCTGACCATCCTGGCGGGAGCCGGCTTCCTCGCACTCCTCGTGCACGCCGTGCGGAGCAACCGCATCCCCGACCGCTGGATGTCCTGGCTCACCGTGGGCTGCGCGGTGCTCTGGATCCTGCTGCTCGTCACCGAGTGGCCCTTCGAGGCGATGACGGAGTACTGGCGCGACCACTCGATCATCGCCGGGACCGTCTCCTCCGTCCTCCTCGTCGCCGTCGGTTTCCTCGTCTACGAGCGGTCCGAGCAGCGCAAGCAGGACGAGATGCAGCTCGGCCTGTCCGGTGCGGGAGCGGGCGGCATCGTCGACCACATGGTCGACGTCGAGGTCGCCCTCGGGCTGCTGTCGGTGGGCAAGGCGCCGAACGAGGTGACGCCCCACTGGGAGGGCTGGGACGCCCCGGGCAAGCCGCTCAAGTGGCTGCGCAACGGGCGCCAGGAGATCCTCGCGTGGAACGCCCCGGGAGACGTCGTCGACCCGCGACGGGTGCCCGTCGACCCCGACCAGGACTGGGAGAGATGGGCGTCGGGCCTCGTCGACCAGGCGCTTCGCCGCGTCATTGCTGCGATGCGCGACTGGAGCCCGCTGATCGGCTCGTCGAAGAAGGGCATGCACGCCCTGCTGGCGCTCTCCGGCATCCGGCGCGACCTCATGGCGATCTACGACCTGCTCGACGGCGACCCGACGGAGAAGAGCAAGGTCAAGGCGTGGCGGAAGGTCGCCGACGTCCGCGCCCGGGTCCGCGTCCTCGCGCACTACTTCGAGAAGTGGAGCGGCGCTCCCCGGCTGCGGCCAGAAGTGCTCAAGGACGGCAAGCCGCTCACGACCATGGCCGGTGCGCCGCGCCTGTCCTACGGCCGCATCGACCGGGAGCTCGGCGACGAGCTCACGCGACGTGCCCGCAAGATGGGCTTCGAGGTCGCCGAGCGGCCGAGCGCGTGGCGCCGGCTGGTCAGGGCCTGACCGTCAGGGCCTGACCGTCAGCGTCTGGGCGACGGTGCCGAGCGGGCCGGCCTCGTCGTGGAACTTCGAGCTGGTCAGCCCGACGCCACCGGCGCCGTAGGACTGCGTGGTGTCGAGGCCGAGCCAGCCGTCGACGGGCTCTCGCAGGAAGTGTGCGGTGAGGTCGAGGTTCGGGAAGGCCGTGCCGGTCGGGTCGGTGCGCACGGCGATGCCGTTCGCCACGTCGACCAGGCCGGCGACCTGGGCCAGCCGGCTGACCGGCTCGTCGGCGACCAGCTCGTGCGGGGTGCGCACCCACGCGACGGACCGGCCGGGGCCCATCTCCTTGCGGCGCACCTCGATCGAGGCGATGAAGCCGCCGGGCCACAGCCCGGACATGTCCCACGGCTCCAGCTCGTCGGGGCCGGGGATCGACGGCAGGTCGGTCCCGGCCACCGCGGAGGTGTCGTACGGCTCGGTCAGCCAGGCCCGCATGATGACGACCGCACGCCCGGCGTACGACGCCGTGGCCTGCACCAGCTCGATCGTGCGTCCCGGGCGGAGCACCTCGACGGCGACGTCGATCGCCTCGTTCGGGACCGTGCCGAGGATGTCGTAGGACAACCGGCTCACCACCAGGTCGCTGCCGCGCCGCTGGTCGCGGTCGCGCTCGACCTCGTGCGCGAGCACGCCCAGGGCGGGCGCGATGTGCTGGGTCGCGAGGTCCCACGAGCCACCCACGTGCTCGGTCGGGGTGAAGGTGTGCGGTGCAGTCCGGTGCCAGTACGCCACCGGCTCATTGTCCCCGGCCGATCCCTGACCCCGTACCTCCGATCGGGGGCAGGGGGAGGATCATGTGGCCATGGCCACGTCGCTCGCCCTCGTCGTCGCCGCCACCTTCACCTGGCTGGGGATGGTGCTCGCGATCTCGTTCCTCGAGGCCCCGCTGAAGTTCCGGGCGCCGGACGTCACGCTCCGCGTCGGGCTCGGCATCGGCCGCCTCGTCTTCCGTGCGCTCAACGCCTGCGAGGCGGTGCTCGCCGTGCTCGTGGTCGTCGGCCTCGTCGCCGGCTCCCCGGCCACCGGCCCGGTGGTGGCGCTCGGCCTCGCCGTGGCGCTCCTCGTCGCGCAGGTCGCCCTCGTGCGCCCGGCGCTGACGAGGCGCACCGACGCCGTGCTCGCCGCGCCGGACGGCGTCGACGGCCCGGGCTCGCGCGCCCACCTCTGGTACGTCGGCGCGGAGGTCGCCAAGGTCGGCGCGCTCCTCACGGGAGGGATCTTGTTGCTTTCCGCCTGACGGGGGACTGCTGGTCATGCCCCTCGGACGCCTGCTCGCCCTGCTCGCCGCGTCGCTCGTCGCGATCCTGGTCGGACCGCTGCTCCCGGTGCCAGCCTCCGGCGCGGCGGAGCTGGCGCTCTCCGCGCCCGGGCAGTACGCCGACCGGGACACCACGCTCACGGTGTCCGGTGCTGCGCCCGGGGCTGACATCATCCTCGAGCGGTGGGACGGCAGCAGCTGGCGGCCGGAGGCGACCCTCGTCGCCGACGACGCCGGCACGGCGACCGCCCAGGTCGCGGTGCGCCGGCAGCCGTCCCGCAACCGGCTCCGGGCCACCTCGGGCGAGGCGACGGGGGAGTACCGGCTGCCGCTGCGCGCGATCGCGACCCGGACCCGGATCACCGGCCCGCGCAAGGTCGTGGACGAGACCGCGATCCGGCTCACGATCACCCGGCTCACCAGCGAGGGCACGCCGGTCCCCGGCAAGGTCGTCCTGCAACGCGTGCACAACCGCAAGTGGAAGGCGATCCGCAACCTGACGCTGCGCTCCGACGGAACGACGACCACGCGGATCGCCCCGCGCGGCGACACCCGGTGGCGGGTCGTCGCGCCCGCGCACCCGTGGGCGGCGCGCTCGGTCAGCCCGCGCCACGACGTCGACAACCTGCCGCCGGGCAAGCCGGTGTCGCTGCCCGGCCGGGCGCCGCGGCCGCGGGTGGGCCTGCCGCCGCAGGCCCGCGCCACCGGCGCCGGCCCCAATCCCGTGATCACCCGGATCCCCGACAAGGTGTGGCGGAACATGGTCGGGCGCAGCTGGCACCGCGGCTGCCCGGTCGGCCGCGCCGGCCTGCGCCTGCTGCGGATCAACTACTGGGACTTCACCGGCTACCGCCGGCGCGGAGAGCTCGTCGCCGCGGCATCGGTGATCCGGCAGATGTCCAACGCGCTCGCCGACATGTACCGCGCGAAGCTGCCGATCCGGTCGATGTACCGCGTCGACCGCTTCGGCTGGTCCGGGMAGCTCAACGGCGCCAACGACTACCGCTCGATGGCCGCCGACAACACCTCCGCCTTCAACTGCCGCTGGGTCGTCGGCCGACCGGGCGTGCGCAGCCCGCACAGCTACGGCCGCTCGCTCGACGTCAACCCGTGGGAGAACCCCTACCGCTCCAGCCACGGCTGGACGCCCAACGGGTGGTGGCCCTCGCGCTCCCACGGCCGGGTCGCCTGGCGCTCCCGGCAGCACCAGGTCGTGCGGATCATGAACGGCCGGGGCCTGCGCTGGACCTACGGCTACTCCGACCTGCACCACTTCGACGCCGTCCCGCGCGGCGGCCGGCTGGTCGTCGTACCCGGCTGCGGGGACGTGGTGTGCCACTGACGTCGGCGCCCGGTCCTAGCCTGAAGCCGTGACCGACTGCGTCTTCTGCTCGATCGTCGCCGGTGAGGGCGAGTCCGACCTCGTGCTCGACGAGCCGCACCTGGTGGCCTTCCTCGACCGCCGGCCGGTGTTCAAGGGGCACGTGCTGCTCGTCCCGCGCGAGCACCACGTGACCCTGCCGGACCTGCCGGCCGACCAGCGCGACGGCTTCCTCGCCGCCGCGCAGCGCCTCGCGACGGCGGTGGTCGACGGCCTCGGGGCGCAGGGCAGCTTCGTGGCGATGAACAACGTGGTGAGCCAGTCCGTGCCGCACCTGCACCTCCACGTCGTGCCCCGGACCAAGGGTGACGGGCTGCGCGGCTTCTTCTGGCCGCGCCGCACGTACGACGACGGGGAGTCCGCGGAGTACGCCGCCCGCCTGCGCGCGGCGCTGGGGTCGTAGGCTCTGCGCCGGACGTGAACCGAGCTGAGAGGTAGTCACATGGGTCGTTTCGACGGGCGGGTCGCCGTCATCACCGGAGCTGCGCGCGGGATCGGGTTCGGCACCGCCTCCCGTTTCGCCGAGGAGGGCGCGTCGATCGCGATCGTCGACCTCGACGAGGGCGCCGCGGCCGAGGCCGCTGCGAAGCTGCCGCTGGTCGAGGGCGCGAAGGCCGTCGGCATCGGCGCGAACGTCTCCGACGGCGCGTCGGTCGACGCCGCCATCGAGCGGGTCGTCAGCGAGCTGGGCGGGATCCACATCCTCGTCAACAACGCCGGCATCACCCGCGACAACCTCCTCTTCAAGATGACCGAGGAGGACTGGGACCTGGTCATGGGCGTGCACCTCAAGGGCGCGTTCCTGCTGTCCAAGGCTGCCCAGAAGCACTTCGTGGAACAGAAGTACGGCAAGATCGTGAACATCTCCAGCGTCTCGGCGCTGGGCAACCGCGGCCAGGCCAACTACTCGGCCGCGAAGATGGGCATCCAGGGCTTCACCCGCACCCTGGGCATCGAGCTCGGCCCCTTCGGCATCAACGTGAACGCCGTCGCCCCGGGCTTCATCGTCACCGAGATGACCGAGGCCACCGCGACGCGCCTGAAGATGGAGCCGGACGAGTTCTTCAAGCTCAACGCCGAGGCCAACCCGGTGCGCCGGATCGGCTACCCGGCCGACATCGCCGCCGCGGTCGCCTTCCTGGCCTCCGACGAGGCGTCGTACGTCACCGGCCAGACGCTCTACGTCGACGGTGGCATCTCGCTCGGCACCTGATCACCCGACCGCCTGGTCACCCGATCACGCAGCAAGGCAACGCATGGAGCCGCTCCCGCGACACGCGGGGGCGGCTCCGTCGTCCCCGGGGGTGCTGGTCCACACTGTTCGCGTGCGTGTGACGACTCTGCGATCTGCCCTGCCCGCCTCCCTGCTCGCGCTGAGCCTCGCGCTCGCGGGCTGTGGCGGTGACGACGACCCGTCCGAGCCGAAGAGCACGCCGAGCCCCACCGAGAGCCAGGCGCCCGACGAGCCGGCCACGTGGCCGCTCACCGGCGTCGAGGCGAAGGAGGGCGAGTCGGTCGAGCTCGACCACCCGGTCATCGTCGCCAAGATCGACAACTCCTCCTCCAGCGCCCCGCAGGTCGGCCTGGGCAAGGCCGACCTCGTCGTCGAGGAGCTGGTGGAGGGCGGGATCACCCGCCTCGCGGCGTTCTTCTACTCGAAGCTGCCCGGCGACGTCGGCCCGGTCCGATCGATGCGCGCCAGCGACATCGGCATCGTCAAGCCGGTCGACGGCGTGATCGCGACCAGCGGCGCCGCCGGCGTCACGATCAGCCGGATCAACAAGCACAAGATCACGTTCTTCCAGGAGGGCGGTCCCGGCTTCTACCGCAACAGCGGGCGCCGAGCGCCGTACAACCTCTTCACCGACCTCGAGAAGCTCGCCAGGGAGACCGAGGACGGCGAGGTCGAGCGGCCCGCCGACTACCTGCCGTGGGGGACCGCCGAGGACCTGCCGGCCGGCCAGCCCGCCCGGAAGCTTTCGGCAGGCTTCGGCAGCCACACCACGAGCTGGACCTTCCGCAACGGCTCCTGGACCAACGACAACTCGTTCGCCGCCGAGGGCGACCGGTTCAAGCCGGACACCGTGCTCGTGCTGCGCGTCGAGGTCGTCGACGCCGGCTACACCGACCCCGCCGGCAACTTCGTTCCCGAGAGCCGCTTCAAGGGTGGCGGCATCGCGCAGGTCTTCCACGGCGGCAAGGTCTACGAGGGCGAGTGGAAGAAGGACAAGGTCAGCTCACCGCTGACCCTGTCCGCCGCGGACGGCAGCGAGCTCAAGGTCCCGGCCGGCAAGGTCTGGGTCGAGCTGGTGCCGGTCGACGGCGCCGGCGGCTCGGTCGTCATCGGCAAGTGAGCAACACCCGCCGCCGCTGACCCACGACAGCCCGACCGGCCGGTCCCCGAGGGGGCCGGCCGGTTCGTCGTCTCAGGGGGCTTCGTCGGCCTCGGGCTGGACGGCGCCGCGCCCGAGCAGCTCGGTCACGTCGCGGCCCTGCTCCACGAGGCTCTGCACGCCGGCGAGCAGGAAAGCGATCGCGCCCTCGACCCGGTCCGCCGCGGCCTCCGGGTCGTCGGCGGTCGCGACCGACTCGCCGGCCGAGGACATCGCCCCGAAGAAGATCCGGGAGAAGGTCTGCAGCATCGGCTCGTCGAGCTCCCACCGGCCGGCCTCGAGCGTGGAGCGGACGATCTCGACGATGTTGGCGTACGTCGAGCGCTCCTCCTGCTCGCGGTAGCGCTCGTAGCCGAGCACGGCCGGGCCGTCCTGGATCACGATGCGGCGGTAGCGCTGCTCCTGGACCACCTCGAGGAACGAGCGGAGGCCGGCGATCGCCTTCTCCCACGGGTCCCGCTCGGCGCGCAGCGCCTTCTGGATGCGCTTCGCCGACTCCTGCTCGACCCGCTCGAAGACGGCCTCGAAGAGCGCCTGCTTGCCGGAGAAGTGGTGGTAGAGCGCGCCCTTGGTCACCCGGGCGCCGGCGACGATCGTGTCGAGCGAGGTGGCGGCGTACCCCTTCTCCGCGAAGAGGTCCTCCGCGACGTCGACCAGGGCCCGCTTCGTGCTGGCGGAGTACGCCGCCCTGCGGGTCGCGCCGGCGACGCCGGGGACCTTGGGGACGAGCTTCGAGACGGACGCCTTGGGCACCGGCCCAGCATAGGGAACCGCTGCCGTGCACCGTGACAGCGGTCACCCGCGGAGGTGGGCGGGATCACGGCCGCAGCACGTATGACATACCGCCGGTCTGCGTAATACTCAGAGTACGTACCAGCGGTATGTCAGGTACCCCCAGTACTCCCTCCGCCCGCCTGGCAACCGCCGAGAAAGATCGAGGAGCTGACCATGACCTGGACGGCCTACCACAACCGGGGCGAGACCCTTCGCGCCGTGATCACTGCGTCGTCCCAGCGTCGCGACGGCGTCCTGCCGACGGACGTCGAAGGCGTCGCTGAGACCTTCCACGACGAGCTCGACCTGCTCGGTGCCCTCGTCCTCAAGTGGCACACCCGCCTGGCCGGCAACATCGAGCAGATGCTGGCCCACCAGCCCACCGACCTCGACGAGGCCGTCGCGGTCGCCTGGAGCAACACCGCGCACGAGCTCCCCGGCGTGCGGATGATCATCGACCACTACCGCGCCGAGCCCGTCGACGACGCGATGGCCCGGGCGATGGCCAAGGCCGCCGCCAAGGAGCACTACCTGCTCGCCGTGATGGCCGGCCGGGCGAGCCTGCTCAGCGAGCAGGCCGCCCTGCGTGCGGGTGCCGCGATCGAGGAGCGCGCCCGCGAGCTGCACCGGACCCTGCCGCCGGTCGACCCGGCGGAGGCCTACGAGGAGCCGCAGGTCCGCGGCACCCTCCTCGAGCGGCTGCGGGCGGTCCTCGCCGCCTGACCGCCGCACCCACCGGACCCGACCCCGGCACCGACGCGACCCTCCCACTCACGCGTCGGGCCGGGGTCGCACCGGTTCACCCGCCGGGTGGCGGGTGGGATGATGAGGTCATGTCGAGCGCGACCGGTCACGGCACGGGGGACATCGCCGTCGGGAGCCTGCTCCTGGCCAGTCCCGCCCTGCTGGACCCGAACTTCGTCGACACCGTCGTCCTCCTCCTCGAGGTCAACGACGAGGGGGCGCTCGGCGTCGTGCTCAACCGGCCCTCCGCCCTGCCGGTCTCCGAGGTGCTGGGGGAGTGGGGCGACGTGGTCGACGAGCCCGAGGTGCTCTTCCAGGGCGGCCCGGTCTCCACGGACGGCGCCCTCGCGGTCGCCCTCGCCTCGCCCGACGGCCTCGATGCCGCGGGGTTCAAGCCGATGTGGGGCCGGCTCGGCCTGCTCGACCTCGACACCCCGCGCGAGCTCGTCGACGGCACGGTCGACCGGTTGCGCATCTTCGCCGGGTACGCCGGCTGGGGGCCCGGCCAGCTGCAGGCCGAGGTGGCGGAGGGGGCCTGGTACGTCGTCCCGGGCAGCGTCGAGGACGTCTTCGGGGGCGAGGCTCCCGACCTGCGGCGCCAGGTGCTGCGGCGCCAGCCCGGTGACCTCGCCTTCCACGCCACGCGCCCCGCGGATCCCGAGCTCAACTGAGCGGGGCCTAGGATGAACCGGTGACCACGATCGGCTTCTCGACAGAAACGGATGTCCGCGAGGACCGCCGTACCGTCCCGACCGACGAGGGCGACCACGAGCGTTTCTCGCACTACGTCGACAAGGACAAGCTGACCGAGGCGATGGTCATGGGCACCCCCGTCGTGGCCCTGTGCGGCAAGGTCTGGGTGCCGAGCCGTGCGCCCGAGAAGTTCCCGGTCTGCCCCGAGTGCAAGGAGATCTGGGAAGGCATGGGCGACGACGAAGGGGCCGGTCCGGAGGCATGACGTCGCTCGGTCCGGCATGGCCGGAGCGGGCAGCCTGGGGCACGGCGCCGTCGCTGCGTGCCTGGCAGTCTGCCGCGCTCCAGGACTACCTCACCCGCAACCCCCGTGACTTCCTCACCGTCGCGACGCCCGGCGCAGGCAAGACGACCTTCGCGCTGACCGTCGCCAGCGAGCTGCTCGGCCGTCGCGTGGTCGACCGGCTGGTGATCGTCGCGCCCACCGAGCACCTCAAGCAGCAGTGGGCCGAGGCGGCCGCCCGGGCGGGGATCCCGGTCGACCCGACGTACTCCGCCGGGGCGGGCAAGATCTCCAGCGACTACGTCGGCGTCGCGGTGACCTACGCCGGGGTCGGCGTGAACCCGCTCGCGATGCGCATCCGCACCGAGCGCTTCCGCACCCTGGTGATCCTCGACGAGATCCACCACGCCGGCGACTCGCTCAGCTGGGGCGAGGGCGTGCGCGAGGCCTTCGAGCCCGCGGCCCGGCGCCTGGCCCTGACCGGGACGCCCTTCCGGTCCGACATCAACCCGATCCCGTTCGTCACCTACGCGCCCGGCGAGGACGGCGTGCCGACCTCGGTCGCCGACTTCACCTACGGCTACGCCGACGCCCTCAAGGACCACGTCGTCCGCCCGGTCCTCTTCCTCGCCTACTCGGGGCAGATGAGCTGGCGCACCCGCGCCGGCGACGAGGTCGCCGCGTCGCTGGGCGAGCCGCTCACCAAGGACATGACCTCGCAGGCGCTGCGCACCGCGCTCGACCCGAACGGGTCGTGGATCCCGTCGGTGCTCGCCGCCGCGGACAAGCGACTCTCGGAGGTGCGCCGCCACGTCCCGGATGCCGGCGGGCTGGTCATCGCCACCGACCAGGACAGCGCCCGCGCGTACGCGAAGATCCTCAAGCAGATCACCGGCGAGTCGGCCACCGTCGTGCTCTCCGACGAGAAGGCGTCGTCGAAGAAGATCTCCGCCTTCAGCGCCGACACCAGCCGCTGGATGGTCGCGGTGCGCATGGTGTCCGAGGGCGTCGACGTGCCCCGGCTCGCCGTCGGCGTGTGGGCCACCACGACCTCGACCCCGCTCTTCTTCGCCCAGGCCGTCGGCCGCTTCGTGCGCGCCCGGACCCGCGGTGAGATCGCGTCGGTGTTCTTGCCGTCGGTCCCGAGCCTGCTCGGCTTCGCGGCCGAGCTGGAGGCGCAGCGCGACCACGTGCTCAAGCGCAAGGTCAGCAACGACGGCGACATCTTCTCCGCCGAAGAGGACCTGATGAACCAGGCCAACGCCGGCGACGCGGCCTCCGACGAGCTCGAGGCCGTCCCGTTCGAGGCGCTCGGGTCCGAGGCCCGCTTCGACCACGCCCTGTACGACGGCGCGCAGTTCGGCCACGAGGGCGAGGTCCACGTCGGGTCGGAGGAGGAGATGGACTTCCTCGGCATCCCGGGCCTGCTGGAGCCGGACCAGATGCGCAGCCTGCTGCGCCAGCGTCAGGAGGAGCGACGCAAGACCCGGAAGGTTGCCGAGGTCGAGGAGAAGCGCCCGGCGGACTCGCTCACCGACGTCGCGACCCACGAGCACCTCGCGCTGCTCCGGCGCGAGCTGAACAGCCTGGTCGCGTCCTGGCACCACCGGACCGGCCAGGCGCACGGCATCACCCACGCCGCCCTGCGCCGCGAGTGCGGGGGTCCGGCAGCCGCGGTAGCGAACGCCGAGCAGCTGCAGAAGCGCATCGACCGGATCCGCGAGTGGGCGGTGCGCAAGACCTCCTGAGCCGCGCCAGGATGTGGAGAGGCATCGCAAAGGATGCCTGGCCGCCGGACACTTAGGTTAGGCTGACCTTTCGTGACCACCGCTCTCGAAGGACGCGACCTCGTCCTGGGCTACCAGCGGACGACCGTCGTGCACGGCGTCTCCGTGCGCCTCGAGCCCGGCGTCGTCACCGCGCTCATCGGCCCCAACGGCAGCGGCAAGTCGACCGTGCTCCGCTCGCTCGCCCGCCTGCACCGCATCGACGCGGGCTCGGTGCACGTCGACGACCAGGACGCCGCGCCGTTGAGCGCGAAGGAGTTCGCCCGCCGGGTGACCCTGCTGTCGCAGTCGCGCCCGCACCCGTCGGGCCTCGGGGTGCGCGACGTCGTGGCCTTCGGCCGCCACCCGCACCGCGGCCGCTTCGCGGGCGTCAGCGACGCCGACCGTGCGGCGATCGACCACGCGATGGCCGTCACCGGCGTCGTCGACATGGCCGACCGGCCGGTCGACCAGCTCTCCGGCGGCGAGCTCCAGCGGGTCTGGCTCGCGACCTGCCTCGCCCAGGACACCGGCGTGGTGCTGCTCGACGAGCCGACCAACCACCTCGACCTGCGCTACCAGGTGGAGACCCTCGACCTCGTCCGCGACCTCGCGGACGACCACGGGACGGCACTCGGCGTCGTCCTGCACGACCTGAACCACGCCGCCACCGTGGCGGACCGGATCGTGCTGCTGCACCAGGGCACGGTCCGCGCTGCCGGCGCACCTGCCGACGTACTGACCGCGGAGCACCTCTCCGAGGTCTACGGACTGCCCATCCGCTGCTTCGTCGACCCGGAGACGGGCGCGGTGCGGGTGGAGGCCCAGGGCAGGCACCACCACCGGCGCCGCTGAGCGCCATCACCAGTGAGGAACCCGATGAAGACACGACCGCTGGCCGCTGCACTGGCCCTGCCGCTCGGCCTGTTCCTGGCCGCCTGTGGCACGACCGACACCGGCTCCGACGACGCGGCCCCCCAGGCGAACGACTCCGTCGACTGCGCCGCCGACGAGACGACCACCTCGACGGACCCGGTCTCGCTGACCGACAGCTACGGCCGCAAGGTCGAGCTCGACAAGCCCGCCGAGCGCGTCGCCGTGCTCGAGTGGCAGCAGGTCGAGGACGTGCTCACCCTGTGCCTGACCCCCGTCGCGGTGGCGGACGTCGAGGGCTACGGCACCTGGAACACCGCCGAGGAGCTCCCGGCCGAGGGCGTCACCGACGTGGGCACCCGCGGTGAGCCGAACCTGGAGACGCTCTTCGGCACCAACCCCGACCTGGTCGTCGTCGAGGCCTACACGGCCGAGGACGAGATCATCAAGCAGCTCGAGAAGTACGACGTCCCGGTGCTCGCCACCAAGGGTGCGGACGCGAAGGACCCGGTCGCCAACATGATCTCGACCTTCGAGCTCATCGCGCAGGCCACCGGCCGCGAGGAGCGCGCCGAGGTCGTCGTCGACGACTTCAACGCCTCGCTGGAGGCAGCCAGGGAGGAGGTCGGCACGGTCGAGGAGAAGAAGTTCGTCTACTTCGACGGCTGGATCCAGGGTGGCAACGTGTCGATCCGCCCGTTCGGCCAGGGCTCGCTGATGGGTGAGCTGGGCGAGGAGCTCGGCCTCGAGAACGCCTGGACCGGCGAGGTCGACCCGGCCTACGGCCTGGGCCAGACCGACATCGAGGGCATGAGCGAGCTCGGCGACGCCACCTTCTTCTACACCGGCACCGTCGACCCCGCCGGCGACGTCAATGCCGCACTCGCGAAGAACGCCGTCTGGAAGAAGATCCCCGCCGTCGCCGAGGGCCGCTCGCACGCGTTCCCGACCGGCATCTGGACCTTCGGCGGTCCCCGCTCGGCCCAGCAGGTCATCGACGCGTACGTCGACCTCCTGACCAAGTGACCCGATGACGATCGAGCAGCAGCGGCACGTCGCACCGGACCGGCCCGCGGCCACCCCGCGGCTCGGGGCCGGTGGCGTCCTCAGCGCCTCCGGGGTGCTGCTGCTGCTCGTCGTCGTGCTGCTCGCCGTCTCCGGCTGGCACCTCACCCAGGGCACCTCCGCCATCGGCGGCGGCGACATCTGGCGCTGGCTGCTGGGTGAGCGCTCGAGCGGCGCCGGTGCGGACGCCGGCGACGTGCTGCTCGGTTCCCGCGTGCCCCGGCTCGCGGCCGGCATCGCCGTCGGCTTCGCGCTCGGCGTGGCGGGCGCGCTCCTCCAGAGCCTGGCGCGCAACGCCCTCGCCTCGCCCGACACCCTCGCGGTGACCGGCGGCGCCTACCTCGCCGTCACCGTGGTGGCGGCCCTGGGCCTGTCCGTCCCGATCTGGGCGTCCGGCCTCACCGCCTTCGTCGGCGGCCTGCTCGCCGCCGCGCTCGTGCTCGGGCTCGCCGGCGGGGCGGGCACGTCGACCACCCGGCTCGTGCTGGCCGGCTCGGCCGTCGCGCTCGCGCTCCAGGCTGCCACCTCGACGCTGCTGATCCTCTTCGAGGAGGAGACGACCAGCCTGTTCGCGTGGGGGAGCGGTTCGCTGAGCCAGCTCGGCCTGCGCGCCTTCCAGCAGGCGGCACCGGTCGTCGTGGTCGCCACCGTGGCCGCGCTGCTCCTCGCTCGCCGGCTCGACCTGCTCGGTCTCGGCGCCGACAGCGCCGCCGTCCTGGGCGTGCCCGTGCGAAGCACTCGCGCGCTGGGCACGATCCTCGCGGTGCTGCTGACCGCGGCATCGGTGACCCTCGCCGGGCCGATCGGCTTCGTCGGCCTCTTCGCGCCGGTGATCGTCCGCCTCTGCGGACGGTTCGTCCCCGCGCTGCACCGGCACGCCGTGCTGCTCCCGGCCGCCGGGCTCACCGGTGCGACGGTGGTCGTGCTCGCCGACGTGGCCATCCGCGGCCTGCTCGGGGCGAAGGCCGCGATCTCCATCCCGACCGGTATCACCACCACGCTGGTCGGCGCGACGATCATGATCCTGCTCGCCCGCCGCCAGCGCGACGCCGGACCCGCGCGCCAGCCGGCCGCCGCCCGGGTCGGCGTGGGCAGCCGGCTGCGGTTCACCCTCGTCCTCGTCGTGGCCGCCGTCGGCGCGGCGGGCGTCGTCCTCCTCGGCCTGCTCGGCGGGGACACCTGGTTGCGGGTCGGGGACCTCTCGCTGTGGCTGCGCGGCGAGTCCGCCCCGCTCATCGACTTCGCGCTGGACGAGCGCGCGCCGCGGGTCGCGGCCGCCGTCCTCGCCGGTGCAGCGCTGGCGCTGGCCGGGTCCATGGTGCAGGCCACCTGCCGCAACCCGCTCGCCGAGCCCGGCATCCTCGGCATCACCGGTGGTGCCGGTGTCGGTGCGGTCGTCGTGGTCACCGGCGCCGGCGTCACCCAGGCCGCCAGCACCACGTCGATTCTCGTCGGCGCCACCGTCGGTGCCCTGGTCGCCTTCGCCCTCGTCTACGGCCTCGCGTGGCGCGGCGGGCTCAACGCCGACCGACTCGTGCTGATCGGCATCGGCACCTGGTACGGCTCGGCCGCGCTCACGACGTTCATGCTGGTCCGGTCGAACCCCTGGGACACGCCCCGGATCTACACCTGGATGTCCGGTACGACGTACGGCCGGACCTTCGAGCAGGTGCTGCCCGTCGCGGTCATGCTCGCCCTGGCGCTCCCGCTGGCCTGGCTGGTGCGCCGCGAGCTCGACCTGCTCGCCCTCGACGAGGACACGCCCCGCCTGGTCGGCGTGCGGCTCGAGGCGGTCCGCCTCGTCGTCCTGCTGACGGCGGCGCTGCTGGCAGCGATGAGCGTGTCCGCCGTGGGTGTCGTCGGATTCGTCGGCCTGGTGGCGCCGCACATGGCCCGCGCTCTCGTCGGCGGCCGGCACGCGCGGTCGGTCCCGGTCGCGGTGCTCGTCGGCGCCGTGCTGCTCGGCGTCGCCGACGTCATCGGCCGCACCGTGATCGCACCCGCCCAGGTCCCGGCCGGGCTGGTCGTCGCGCTGATCGGCGCGCCGTACTTCGTCTACCTGCTGGCGCGCTCGCGCGCCTAGGCCGGGTCGCCGCTCCTGCCGGTCGCCGGTCGCGCGCCCGGGCCGGGGCGGCTGCCGACCTCGCGTGGCTCGTCGATGCGGTGGCCGGCGGCGCAGTGGACCTCGACGTGCACCGGGGCGTCGCAGCCGTCGCGGTGCACGAAGGTGATCGGCGGTCCGTCGGGGTCGGCGAGGTGGCGGTCGCCCCACTGGGTGATCGCCAGCAGGATCGGCTGGAGCTCCAGACCCATCGCGGTGAGCCGGTACTCGTGCCGCGTCCGCGCACCCTCCTGGCGGTAGGGCACCCGCTGGAGCAGGCCGTGCTCGACGAGCGTCGCGAGCCGGGCCGACAGCACCTGGCGGGGGATCCCGGAGTGGCGCCGGATGTCGTCGAAGCGACGCACGCCGAGGAAGACCTCGCGCAGCACGACCACGGTCCAGCGCTCGCCGAGGATCGCCATCGCCCGGCCCAGCGTGCAGTTCTCGACCGACCAGGCGAGGGCGGCCGGCTCGCTCACGGTGCTCGCGGTGCTCACCCCGCCAGCATAGGAGGATCTGGGTCTCGTTGACAGACCCAGCATCGGGTGGTGTCATGGACACCATGACTGAGTCCGTGATCAAGACCCAGGTAGACCCGGCCGGGCTCGACGGCTTCGAGCAGCTCCGGGCGATGCGCGACGGCCACCTGCCGCCCGCGCCGATCGCGGACACGCTGGGCTTCGCCGGCTTCGACGTCCCCGAGCGCGGCACGGCGGTCTTCGAGCTCGACCCGGAGCCCCGTCACTACAACCCGATCGGCAGCGTGCACGGCGGCGTCCACGCGACCCTGCTCGACTCGGCCTGCGGCTGCGCCGTGCACTCCACGCTCGCAGTGGGGGAGGCCTACACCTCCCTCGACCTCACCGTGAAGTTCCTCAAGGCCGTGACCGTCGACTCCGGTCGGCTGCGCGCCGTCGGCACCGTCATCCAGCGCGGGCGACGCACCGCGCTCGCCGAGGCGAAGCTGTACGACGGCCAGGACCGCCTCGTCGCCTACGCGTCGAGCTCCTGCCTGATCATGGGCTGACCCGGCTCACGGGCTGTCGCGGCGCGCGCCTCCCCGGCGGCTCAGGCCAGGTCGCCGAGCGCCTCCGCCTCGGCCTCCGCGGGGGAGTGCGGAGCGGGCGCGCCGTGCAGGGCCCGCGTCACCGTGCGCGCCCCGAGGAGCATCGCCACGACGCCCACCGCGACGGCGACCGTCCCGAACCAGAACGGCGCGGCAGCCCCCTGGTGCTCGGCGAGCTTGAGGGCGACGTACGGGCCCACGGCGCCGCCGGTGAAGCGGACGAACGAGTAGGCCGACGACGCGACCGGGCGCTCGACCGGCGCTGCGCCCATCACGGCCTCGGTGACCAGGGTGTTGACCACGCCGAGGAAGGCGCCGGCCACGACGATCCCGACGACCACCAGGCTGGCAGTGTCGGCTGCCACCGCGATGAAGGCCAGGTCGAGGGCGAAGAGCACCAGTGCGGCGACGAGCGCGGGGACCGTGCCGAGGCGGCGCTGCAGCCACGGGGCGGCCCCGACCGAGGTGAAGGCGAGCATCAGGCCCCAGCCGAAGAAGACCCAGCCGATCTCCATGATCCCGGCGTCCGGGAGTGCGAACGGGCCGGCCGCCAGCAGGGAGAAGAAGCCGAGGTTGTAGCAGACGGCGACGACGGCGATGACGGCGAGCGCCGGGTGGCGCAGTGCGCGGAAGGGGTCGGCCAGCGTCGTACGACGACCGGCCGGCGGTGTCGCCGGCAGGAAGAACGTCGTCGCGACCAGCGCGACGCTCATCAGCACCGAGACGCCGAAGAACGGGCCCCGCCACGACTGCTCGCCGAGCAGTCCGCCCACCAGGGGGCCGGACGCGATGCCGAGGCCGAGTGCTGCCTCGAACAGGATGATGGCCCGGGCCAGCGAGCCCGTCGACGCGCTCACGATCGTCGAGAGGGCCGTGGCGATGAACAGGGCGTTGCCCAGGCCCCAGCCGGCGCGGAAGCCGATCACGGCCCCGACCGACCCCGACGCGCCCGCGAGGCCGGCGAAGACGATGATGAGCACGAGCCCGACCAGCAGCGTGCGCTTCGCGCCGATGCGGGTAGAGACGACCCCGGTCACGAGCATTGCCACGCCCATCACCGCCATGTAGCTGGTGAACAGCAGCGACACCTGGCTCGGGGTCGCGTCCAGCTGGGCCGCGATCTCCTTGAGGATCGGGTCGACGAGGCCGATGCCCATGAACGCGATCACGCAGGCGAAGGCGACCGCCCAGACGGCGCGCGGCTGGCGGAGGAACGATCCCTCCCGTTCGGCGCTGGCGGTGGTGCTGCGAGGGGGGGGTGGTCACGAAGTTCCTTCCCGAGGGAGGTCGAGGACGGCCTTCAGCACCGCCACGGCGGTGGCGAGGTCGTGGGTGGTGAGGTCGGGGTGGTG
>NZ_VLJQ01000118.1:0-21352 GCF_007829375.1 Nocardioides sp. J9
CGTCGTCCGGGATCTACTCCGACCCGCGGCGCGACCCGTCGCTGGTGATGGGCGAGTACGCCGTGATCACCACTGCGCACGACCTCGACGTCACCGACCGGATCGAGCTGGGCAAGCAGGCGGCGATCGCGGGCTTCCGCTCGGCGATCCTGACCCACAACCTCAACCTGGTCACCGACCGGTTCGGGAGCAGCAAGGTGACCCTCGGCGACTACGGCGTGCTGATGTCGGGCTGCACGCTGCAGAGCGGCACGAACGTGCCGGCGCGCTCGATCGTGTCCGCCGGCTCGGTGGTGGCCACCAAGCTGAACGCCGAGCTGACCCTCTACCGCGGCAACCCGGCGGAGCCGGTGCGCGAGCTGCCGGAGCGGCTGAAGTTCTTCCACCGCGAGGGCCGCCAGGCGCAGATCGAGGCCGAGGTCAGGCGCTGGATGGAGAAGTCCTGAGCGTCGAACCTGCGGACGGCCGGAAAAGTCCGGCGACCTCGCGCTAGGGTCACCGCCCATGAAGCGCGCGCTGATCACCGGCATCACCGGGCAGGACGGTTCCTACCTGGCCGAGCTCCTCCTCGAGAAGGGCTACGAGGTGCACGGCCTGGTCCGGCGCCACTCCACGCTCAACCGGTCGCGGATCGACCACCTGGGCGGCACACCCGACCTGCACCTGCACTACGGCGACCTCACCGACGGCGTGAGCCTGGTGAACCTGGTGCGCGACATCGAGCCGCACGAGGTCTACAACCTCGGCGCGCAGAGCCACGTGAAGGTGTCCTTCGAGCTCCCCGAGTACACCGCGAACACCGACGCGGTCGGCACGCTGCGCCTGCTCGAGGCGATCCGGGCGTCCGGGATCGACTGCCGGTTCTACCAGGCGTCCACGTCGGAGATGTTCGGCGCCACCCCGCCGCCGCAGGACGAGCGCACGGTGTTCTACCCGCGCTCGCCGTACGGCGCCGCCAAGCTCTACTCGCACTGGGTGACGGTGAACTACCGCGAGGCCTACGACCTCTTCGCCGTCTCCGGCATCCTCTTCAACCACGAGTCGCCGCGCCGTGGCGAGTCGTTCGTGACCCGCAAGATCACCCTCGGCGTCGCGTCGATCAAGCTCGGCATCACCGACCACCTCACCCTGGGCAACCTCGACGCGGTCCGCGACTGGGGCTACGCCAAGGAGTACGTCGAGGGCATGTGGCGGATGCTGCAGCACGACGAGCCGCAGGACTACGTGCTCGCCACCGGCATCGGCACGACCGTGCGGGAGTTCTGCGAGTACGCCTTCAGCCACGCCGGCCTCAACTGGGAGGACCACGTCCGCTACGACCAGTCCTACGAGCGCCCGACCGAGGTCGACGCGCTCATCGGCGACGCGTCCAAGGCACGCGAGGTGCTCGGCTGGAAGCCCAGCACCGACGCCAAGGGCCTGGCCGAGCTGATGGTCGACGCCGACATCGACCAGCTCGGCCGGCTGGTCGCCCACAAGCGGGAGGGCTGAGCCCGCGGCGCGGGCTGCTGCGATGAAGATCCTCATCGACGCGATGGCCGCCGAGTTCGGCGGCATCCGGACCCTCGTCGACGCGGTGCTGGCGCAGTGGCACGACGTCTACCCCGACGACGAGCTCCACGTCGCCGTGCCCGCCGACTCCTCGATCGGCGCGGGCACGCCGCACACGCTGCACAAGCTCCCCGTGCCGCGCCCGTACGTCGTCGGGCGGCCGTGGGCGCAGACCACGCGGATGCGCTCGCTCGCGCGACGCCTGCGCCCGGACGCGGTGCTGGCCACCGCCCCGACGACCTCGGTCCTCTCGCTGGGCCCCGGGCGGCTCGCGACGATCATCCTCGACCTGCGCCACGAGCTGCGGCCCGAGCAGTTCAGCCGCGGCCGGCGGCTGATCCGCGCGGTCTCCTACGGCCGGACCTACCAGATGGCGGACGCCTTCGTCGCGATCTCGCAGCGCAGCCTCGACGACCTGCACCGCCTGCACCCGTCGACCGCCCGCAAGCCCGCGGTGGTCGCCCACCTCGGCGCCGACCACGTGCGCGACTGGCCCGCGCCGGACCGCACCGGCCCGGCGGTGTCCTTCGCGCACCACACGAACAAGAACCCCGACCTGCTGCTCGACGCCTGGGCCGACCTCGTCGCCCGCGGCGCGGACGCACCCCCGTTGCTCGTGCTCGGCGTCGGCAACGCCCGCAGGCCCGCCCTGCAGGCGGCGATCGAGGAGCGCGGAATCGCCCACGTCGTGGAGCTGGCGCCCTTCCTGCCGGACGACGAGTTCCAGCAGGTGATCGCCTCCGCCCGGATGGTGGTCTTCCCGAGCGACTTCGAGGGCTTCGGCCTGCCGACCGTCGAGGGGATGGCGCTCGGCAAGCCCGTGGTCATCGGCCCCGAGCCCGCCTGCCTCGAGGTCGCCGGCGGCCACGCGACCGTGATGGCCGACTGGACCCCCGCCGCGCTCGCCGAGGCCGTGCTGCGGGCCGGGTCGATGGACGAGGCGGAGCTGGCCGCTGCCCGGGAGTGGGCGGAGACGTTCACGTGGGAGCGCACCATCCGTCGTACCCGGGGTGCGCTGGAGGGGTAGGGGCGCTCGGCCCGGGCCTGGCGGGGTCGGGAATCACCTCTCCAGAGGTGATTCCTGCGCTTCCTGACCGTTGCAACGGTCAGGAAGTGCCAGGAGCGGTCAGGAAGTCCGCGCTGCACGAGGCGCGACGCGGACGGTCACACCTGTCCCATGCGTCGCAAGAATCACCGCTTCCGTGGTGATTCCCGACCCGGTCGACCACGGCAAGGGCCACCACCCCGGGAACCGGCCAGCAGGTACGACGCCCGGCCGGCCCGCGACCAGGCGGCTCAGGCCGGCTCGTAGCCCAGCAGCTCGACCAGGCCGGGGGCGACCTCCTCGATCGCCTTGTGGTGCTCGGGCTTGAACACGTCCTGGTAGCGCGAGGCGCGGCTGCGGTAGTGCGACTCGCTGTCCGGGCTGCGCTGGGCGAGGTCCTTGGCGCGCAGCGCGTCCTTGGACGTGTCGCGCAGCAGGGTGGCCAGGTCGGCCTCGGACAGCTCGATGCCGCAGTGCTCGAGCATCGCCCGCACGACGGCCTCGGAGTCGCGGGCGACGTCCTCGAGGCGGAAGCGGGCGACGTCCGGGTCGTCGGCGCCGACCCAGGAGGCCATGGCGGCGAAGTGGCCGCCACACAGCGAGATGATCCTCAGCAGCGCCTCGTCCATCGACATCTGCTTCAGCTCCAGGCGCAGCCGCTCGGCCTCCTCGAGGTGGGTGGGCCGGTGCGTCTCGACGGCCGACCAGTAGCCGGACACGACGACGTTGCGCGGGTCGCGGCCCAGGTAGACCACCTTGTGCGGGTGGCGCTTCGGCAGCGCGAGGTAGTCCTGGTAGGTGCCGTAGAAGCCGGGCACGTAGGTGCCCGCCGGGAAGCCGTTGCGCGGCGGGGTGAGCTCGTAGTCGAGCTGCGGCAGGGTCAGCAGGCCGGTCTGCGCGCGCACGACCGGGTGGTCGAAGAGCGCCTTGATCCACTGGCTGCCGGCCTTCTGCGGGCCAGCGGCGATGATCGTGCCGGGGTCCGGGACCGCGTCGCGCGCAGTCAGCACGCGACCGCGTCCGCGGGCGGCGAGGTGCACCGCGCGCTTGACGGCCGTGCGGGCCGGCGGCCAGTTGACGGTACGTGCGGCCCACTCGCGTGGGTCGAGGGAGGTCGACATGGGTTGTGCTTCCTTCTCGTCACCGGGACACCGGCCGACACCGTAGCCCTTTGGCCGCCCGCTCGTAGAGTAAAGCGGGAACCGGCAGCCCAGCCGCAGCCCGCCGCGGGCACCGCGCGGCCACCATTCCGACCGCGAGGGGACACGTTGCACGACGGCGCCGGTCGACGGTTGAGCCTCATCACCATCGACCAGATCATCTCCGGAGCCTCGAACGTCATCGTCGCGCTGCTCTCGGCCCACCTGCTCGGCGTGGAGGCCTTCGGCTACTTCGGCCTGCTGATCATCATCTTGTCGGTCGGGCTGGGCGTGACGCGCTCGCTCGTCGGCGACCCGGTGATGGTCCACCCCGACGACGCCCGCGAGCGGCCGGGGGCGCCGATCGGCGCCGCCCTGATCGTGGGTACGGCGATGGGCGTGGCGTTCGCGGTCGTCGCGCTCGTGCTCTTCGTGACCGACCTGCCGCTCGCCGCGGAATCGCTGGTCGTCGCGATCGGCATCCCCGCCCTGCTGCTGCACGACCTGGGCCGCTACCTCGGCTTCGCGACGCAGCGGCCGTCGTACTCGCTGGTCCTCGACACCGTCTGGCTGGTGCTGATCGCGGTGGCCATGACGACCCTCGTGCTGCTCGACGAGGTGACCCTGCTGTGGTTCGTGGTCGCCTGGGTCGGCACCGGTGCCACCGCGGCGACGCTGGTCTTCGTCCAGCACGGGCCGCCCGCACGTGGCGGCCTGGCCTGGCTGCGTGAGCGCTGGCCGTACTCGTGGCGCTTCCTGATGTCGTTCACCGCGCTCCAGGGCGCCGCCGCCGGGTTCTCCGTCATCGTCGCGGCGGTCGCCGGTGCGCGCGCCCTCGGTGCCGTGCGCGGCGCGCTGCTGCTGATCCGCCCCTACGTCACCTTCCAGACCGCGGCCGTCGCCGCCGGCGTCGCGGAGGTGGCCAACGCCGGCAAGGACGGTCCGCCGTCGGGCACCCTGCGGCGCACGACGCTCATCGCCACCGCGATCGGCGCGGTCAACGGCGCCCTGCTGCTGGTCGTGCCGGACTCGGTCGGCCGGATCATCCTCAGCGACACGTGGGAGGCGACCGAGCCGCTGCTCGTGCCGGCCTGCGTCCAGATCCTCTGCCTCGGCCTCATCGTCGGCCCGCGGGCCCACCTCACCGGCATGCGCCGGATCAGCACCGTGGTGCGCCTCGACATCACCGCGACCTTCGGCATCGTCGCGCTCGGTGTCGTCGGCGTGTTCGTCGACGGCGCCGTCGGCGCCTACTGGGGCACGGCCGCCGGGCAGGCCGTCGCCGCCGTCGCCTGGTGGATCGCGGTCAGCGCGGTCCGCGGCCCGGCCGGAGACCCTGAGGGCACCGGTGGCACCACGGGGGACGGAGGCACCAGCGGAGCCGAGGACACCGGCCCGGCCGGCGCCACGGCCGGGGGCCCGCCCGGCAGCGAGAACCGTTCGCCTGCGTGACCCGTCAGCCTCCTTTACGTTGGTAGGAGCGCGGACGCACACCCCCACGACGGCGTCCTCGATCCCGAAAGGGTGAGCGAACTTGCTCATGTACTTCCTGCGCTGGCTCAAGCACGCTCTGCTGCGCGGCCACGACGCCGTGGTCGGCTCCAACCTCGCCGTGGTGAACCGGCTCAGGCGCGCCGGCCGCCTCGAGATCGGCGCGCACTGCTACAGCCTGCCGATCATCAAGTACTACGAGCACGAGGACAGCAAGCTCGTCGTGGGCAAGTACAGCCCGCTGTCGGAGACCGCGATCGTCATGCTCGGCGGCGAGCACCCCAGCGACACGGTCAGCCAGTTCCCGTTCCGGATCCACTTCCGGATGCCCGGCGCGGGCCAGGACGGCAACCCGGTGCCCTCGACGGACACCGTGATCGGCTCCGACGTCCTCGTCTACCAGCGCGCCTTCATCCGCGGCGGCGTGACGATCGGCCACGGCGCGATCGTGGCGTCGAACGCCGTGGTGACCAAGGACGTCCCGCCGTACGCCATCGTCGGCGGCAACCCCGCACGGGTCATCCGCTACCGATACACCGAGGAGCAGATCGCCGAGCTCCTCGACATCGCGTGGTGGGACTGGTCCGACGAGGAGGTCAAGGAGGCCGTCCCGTTGCTGACCGGCAAGGACGTCGACGCCTTCATCGCGTGGGCCCGTGAGCGCCACCCGCGCACGACGCCCGCGCCGCTCGAGTCGGCTGCCCCCGGCACGGCGGCGAGGTAGGTCCTGATGAGCACGACCTACGTCACCATCCTCGCGACGAACTACCTCCCCAAGGCGCTGGCGCTCGCCGACAGCCTCCAGGAGCACGAGGGCGCCGAGCTCACCGTGCTGCTCATCGACGCCGAGCACGCCGAGGACCACGACCTGCCGGACATCCCCGGCGTGCGCATCGTCGGCACCGACTTCCTCGGCCTCGACCGCCGCCAGGTGCTGGCGCTGGCCACCTACTACGACCTCGTCGAGTTCGCCACCGCGATCAAGCCGCTCGTCTTCAAGCGTCTCCTCGAGGAGAGCGAGCACGTCTTCTACCTCGACCCGGACACCTTCGCCGTGTCCGCGATGCCCGAGCTCCTCCCCGAGCTGCAGGCCAGCGAGGGCGGCATCCTGCTGACGCCGCACTTCCTGCACCCGCTGCCGCCGGACGCCCCGGTCAGCGAGGGGCACCTGCTGACCGTCGGTGTCTTCAACCTCGGCTTCGGCGGCTTCGACCGTCGCGCGGTCGAGGCGCTCGACTGGTGGTGGGCCCGCCTGGAGTGGGAGTGCCTGTTCGACTACCTCAGCGCCCTCTTCGTCGACCAGAAGTGGATGGACGTCGGCGCCGACCTGTTCCGCGCCCGCAGCTTCCGCCACCACGGCTACAACGTCGGCGTGGTCAACCTGCACGAGCGGCCGCTGGCGCTCGACGCGGACGGGTTCGCGATCGCCGGCACCGGTGAGCCACTGCGCCTCTTCCACTTCCACGCCTTCGACACCAGCCGGCCCGAGGAGCTCTCGACCCGGTTCGACATGTCGACGGCGCACATGCGCACCGAGAGCGCGGCGGTCGACGCGCTGTGCAAGGAGTACGCCGCCGCGGTCAGCAAGTGGGAGGCGTCCCTCCCGCCGGCCCCGGCCTACCGCTACCACCACGACACCACCGGTCGCCGCATCCCACGACAGCTGCGCCGCGCCTGGCGCGCCGAGGCACGCGCCGGGGGCACGCCTCCCCTGCCGTTCCTCCCCGAGGAGGCCGAGGCGTGGGAGCGGTGGCGCCGCCGCGCGTGGAAGGCCGTTGCCCGCGAGCTGTCCGGCGACGCCGCCAAGAGCGCCCGGATGTCCATGCCCGAGGAGTTCGGGCGGCTGAAGGAGCGCTTCCCCGGCCTCGTCGGCAAGGTCCGCTCGAAGGTGGTCGGGCGCGGAGGAATGTGGGGCTGAGACCCCCGACGCCGTCGCCCGGCACGTGACCAGACGGCGTTCCACTCGTTGGCAAGGACATCGCGGGGGCGTTGGGCGATGTTCGAGACAGACTTGTTTTTCCTGAGGAGATGACTGCATGAACGCGCACGTCGACGTCCTGGTCGCCGGTGGCGGCGGCTTCATCGGCGGCCACCTGGTCGCCGACCTGCTCGCGCAGGGCAAGACCGTCCGGTCGGTCGACGTCAAGCCGCTCGACGAGTGGTACCAGGTCCACCCGGACGCCGAGAACGTCGTCGGCGACCTCTCCCTCCTCGAGGAGGCGGAGAAGGCAACCAGGGGTGCGCGCGAGGTCTACATGCTCGCCGCCGACATGGGCGGCATGGGCTTCATCGAGAACAACAAGGCGCTGTGCATGCTGACGGTGCTGACCAGCACCCACATGCTCCAGGCCGCGCAGAAGTACGACGTCGAGCGCTACTTCTACTCCTCCTCGGCCTGCGTCTACGCCGCCGACAAGCAGACCGACCCGTCGGTGACCGCCCTCAAGGAGTCCGACGCCTACCCGGCCATGCCCGAGGACGGCTACGGCTGGGAGAAGCTCTTCACCGAGCGCATGGCCCGCCACTTCCGCGAGGACTTCGGGCTGCAGACCCGTGTCGCCCGCTACCACAACGTCTACGGCCCGGAGGGCACGTGGACCGGCGGCCGCGAGAAGGCTCCCGCCGCGGTGTGCCGCAAGATCGCGGAGGCCGTCATCTCCGGCAAGCACGAGCTCGAGATCTGGGGCGACGGCGAGCAGACCCGCAGCTTCATGTACATCGACGACTGCGTGAAGGGCTCCCAGATGATCCTGGGCAGCGACCACCTCGAGCCGATCAACCTCGGCTCCGCCGAGCTCGTCACGATCAACCAGCTCTACTCGATCGTCGAGGACATCGCCGGCATCAAGTGCGAGCGCAAGTACGACCTCTCCGCGCCGCAGGGCGTGCGCGGGCGCAACTCGGACAACACCGAGATCAAGCGCGTCTTCGACTGGGAGCCGTCGATCAGCCTCGCCGACGGCCTGGCGAAGACCTACGCCTGGGTCTACGACCAGGTCAAGCGGGCGCAGGGCTGAGGGGCCCCGCAGCGGCGTGCGCATCCTCGTCCACGACTACTCCGGGCACCCGTTCCAGGTCGAGCTCAGCCGTGAGCTCGCCCGGCGCGGGCACGCGGTGACCCACTCCTACTGCCCGGGCTGGGTGTCCGGGAAGGGCCACCTGGTCGCCGAGCCCGGCGAGACCCTCGTCTTCGACCCGGTCGGGCCGACCGAGCCGATCGCCAAGGACCGCTTCGTCCGCCGCGTGCTGCTCGAGGCCCGGGTGGGCTGGGAGCTGCTGCGGCAGGTCCGCCGCACCCGCGCCCAGACGGCGATGCTGTCGAACGCGCAGATCCCCACGCTCGTCGTGTTCGCGCTCGGCATGATGCTGCTGCGCCGTCCGTGGGTGCTGTGGCACCAGGACGTCTACGCGGTCGCCGTGAAGTCCTTCGCCGGCGACAAGCTCGGCCGGATGTTCCGGCTGGTCGCGGCGGTGTTCAGCATCGCCGAGCGCTGGGTGTCCCGCCGCTCGGCGGCCGTCGTGGTGATCGCCCCGTCGTTCGTGCCGGTCCACGAGGAATGGGGCACGGCCGACAAGGTCACCGTGATCCCGAACTGGGCGCCGCTCGACGAGATCCAGCCGGTCGCCCGCAAGAACGACTGGGCGATCGAGCAGGAGCTCGACGACACCCAGACCCTCCTCTACTCCGGCACCCTGGGGCTCAAGCACAACCCGGCCCTGCTCGTCGGCCTGGCCCGCCAGGTCATCGACGCCGGCCGCCCGGTGCGCCTGGTGGTGGTCAACGAGGGCCCCGCGGTCGAGGTGATCCGCGCCGAGGCCGAGCGCCTCGACGTCCCGGTGACCCTGCTCCCGTTCCAGCCGTACGAGCGGCTCTCCGAGGTGCTCGGCAGCGGCGACATCCTCGTCGTGCTGCTCGAGCAGCAGGCGGGCGCCTTCTCGGTGCCGTCGAAGACGTTGTCCTACCTGTGCGCCGGCCGCCCGGTGCTCGGCATGATGCCGTCGGAGAACCTCGCCGCTGCGCTCGTCAACCGCGCCGGCGGCCTCGTGGTGCCGCCCGCAGAGGACGCCCTCCCCCGCGCCGCCGCGTGGGCCGCCGACGTGCTCGCCGACGTCGAGGTGCGCGACGAGCTGGGCGAGGCGTCCCGCGACCTCGCCGAGCTGGAGTTCGCGCTCAAGGGGTGCGCCGACCGGTTCGAGGAGATCCTCGAGCGGAGCAGCCGATGACCGGCTCTCCCGTCGTCCTGGTCGGACCGAAGACCCGCCTCGGCCGTGAGGTGGTCGCCCAGCTCGACGGCGCGCCCGTGCTCGCCATCGCCCGTGACGCGCTCGACGCGTCCCAGGTCGCCGAGATCCCCGGGCTGACCCCGGCCGACGTCGTCGACGCCTCCACCCGCGACCTCGCCCCGCGCGTCACCGACCTCGGCAGGGGGCCACTGCGCGTGGTCGTTGCCGCGCTCGGCCCGGTCCACCCGGAGACCCCGCGGACGTCGTACGACGCCTGCGGGGTGGTGCGCGACCTCGGGTTCGTCAAGCAGGTCGTCGCCGCGGGCCGGCCGGTGCGCATCGTGTTCGTCTCCACCGTGCTGGCCCTGGCCCCCGGCCCCGACCGGCGCTACTACGGCGGGTGGAAGTCCGTCGTGGAGCAGCAGCTCCAGCAGCTCGTCGATGAGTGCTGCGCCGCCGGCGGCGACGCCACCTTGTCGGTGCTCTACCCGGGCCGGCTGGTGGACGCCGCCGAGCGCCGCGGGCGGCTCCGGCTGCACGCGAGCTACCAGGCCCTGGCCCGCCGGGTGCTCGCCACGTCCGCGGAGGCGCGGAGCGTGGACCGGACATTTGGCGCGGACTCTCGAATTTGGTTGATCGTGAGGAGTATCTCTTTCGCACTTCGATCGTTGACGCCTTCGACGAGACGTTCCGTGACGCCATCCCCCGAGCCCGGCGTGACGGAGAGATCCCTTTCCGGGGAAGGTGGGTACTAGATGCGGACGAAGCGCGTGTTCGACCTGTTCGTAGCCGTGACCGCAGCCATCGCCTGGGTGCCCGTGCTGCTGGGTGCCAGCCTCATGGTCCTGCTGATGTCGGGCCGCCCGGTGTTCTACCGGTCGAGCCGGTGGGTGCGGAACGGCGAGATGGTCCGGACGATCAAGTTCCGGACGATGGTCAAGAACGCCGACAAGCTCGTGAACCGCACGACGGTCCCCGTCGAGGGCGTCCGGTTCCTCAACATCCCGCCGGACTCCCCGCTCTACACCCGTCCGGGCCGGATCCTGGAGGGCCTCGGCCTGACCGAGATCCCGCAGCTGATCCACGTGCTGCGTGGCGAGATGAGCATCGTCGGCAACCGTCCGCTGCCGGACGCCGTGATGAAGTGCCTGCGTGAGGAGTTCCCCTACGCCGACGACCGCTTCCTCACCCCGGCCGGCCTGACCGGCCCGGTCCAGCTCGTCGGCCGCGACTCGCTCAGCGACTCCGAGCGGCTGCGGATCGAGGGCGCCTACTGCCGCGCGGTGCTGCACGGCTACCGCCTGCGCCTCGACTTCACCGTCCTGCTCTCCACGGTGCTGATCGTCGCCCACCTCAAGAAGCCGCTGGACTACCAGGGCGTCATGGACCTCATCGACCGCCACACCCGGCAGCCGCGCCTGCGCAGCCGCCGCGAGATCCTCGTCGAGGACGCCATCCCGTCCTCCGACGTCGCCTGAGGCCCACCCCGCACCTGCACGAGAGGCCGTCGCCCCGAGGGGGCGGCGGCCTCTTGTCATGTCCGGGTACGCCGCGACCCGGCCCTGCCGCCGGTGGTTGAGGTGCGAGGCCGCCCGCGGCCGAGCCCCGAAACCACCGGCCCGACCCACCGGACTGTCACCGCCACAGCCCGCCCGAGCGCCCCGGAGTTGGTCGCGGCGAACCCAAGGCTTGCCGCCAGACGGACTCAGCCCTCTACCGGAGCCAACCGCGACACGCTCGCGCAACAGGGGCGAGCACAACAGGCACCGCGCTTGCGGCTACAGGCTCAAACGATGCTTGAAGTAGTCGATCGTCTCCCGCAGCCCGTCCTCGAGCGCGACGGTCGGCTCCCAGTCCAGCTCCTTGCGGGCCAGGCTGATGTCGGGGCGGCGCTGGCGCGGGTCGTCGGAGGGCAGCGGCCGGTGCTCGATGCGCGAGCGGCCGCCGACGAGCCGGATGACGGCCTCGGCGAGCTCGAGCATGGTGTTCTCGGTCGGGTTGCCGACGTTGACCGGGCCGGTGAAGTCGGCCGGGCTCTCCATCAGCCGCCACATGCCCTCGATCAGGTCGTCGACGTAGCAGAAGCTGCGGGTCTGCTGGCCGTCGCCGTAGATGGTGATCGGCTCGCCGCGCAGGGCCTGGACGATGAAGTTGCTGACGACGCGGCCGTCGTCGGGGTGCATCCGCGGACCGTAGGTGTTGAAGATCCGCATCACCTTGATCTCGAGCGAGTGCTGGCGCCAGTAGTCGAAGAACAGGGTCTCGGCGGCGCGCTTGCCCTCGTCGTAGCAACTGCGGATGCCGATGGGGTTGACCTTGCCCCAGTACTCCTCGACCTGCGGGTGCACCTCGGGGTCGCCGTACACCTCACTGGTGCTGGCCTGCAGGATCCGGGCGCGCACCCGCTTGGCGAGGCCGAGCATGTTGATCGCGCCGTGGACGCTGGTCTTGGTGGTCTGCACGGGGTCACGCTGGTAGTGGATCGGCGACGCCGGGCAGGCGAGGTTGTAGATGCGGTCGACCTCGACGTACAGCGGGAACGTGACGTCGTGGCGCATGAGCTCGAAGCGGTGGCTGTCGAGCAGCTGGACGATGTTGTCCTTGGTGCCCGTGTAGTAGTTGTCGACGCAGAGGACGTCGTGGCCCTCGGCCACGAGCCGGTCGCAGAGGTGGGAGCCGAGGAACCCGGCGCCTCCGGTCACGAGCACCCGCATGTCAGTTCCTCGCCATCGTGTCGGTGGTGTCGGTGGTGTCGGTGGTCTCGGTGGTGTCGGTGGTCCCGGCGGCGTCGGCCCCGCCCGGGCCGGCCAGCGCGGTCGAGCGCGCCCTGTCGGGGTGGTCGTCGCCCCAGTCGGCCGCGGCGACCCAGCACACGGCCGCCAGGCACATCGGGATCCACAGGGTGCGGTCGTAGAGGCTGGGGATCAGCAGGCCCCAGCCCAGGTAGCCCCACACCGTGTAGCAGAGCCGGCGGTAGGGCACGTCCTCGAACAGCGGCCGGGCGAGCGAGAACATCACCATGAGGAAGCCGACGAGGCCGAAGATGCCGATGCCGACCGCGGCCTGCAGCACGTTGTTGTGGATCTCGAACAGGTCGATCAGGCCCTCGCCGAAGAACGGGCTCTCCCAGAACCTGCTGAGGCCGTCGCGCAGGCCCTCGGAGCGGGCGATGTCGGAGCCCGACGCGGACCCGCCGCCGAGGAGGCGGTCGATCGCAGAGGCGTTGCCGGTGATCTCGAGGAGGTACGGCGCCGCGGCCACCACCGTCGCTCCGACGAGCGCGTAGAAGAAGCCGGTGATGGCCGAGCGCTCCACGATGGGGATCATCAGCACGAGGACGGCCACGATGATCGTCGCGCCACGGCTGCCGCTGAACAGGATCGAGATCCCGCACATGGCGGCCGCACCCATGACCGCTGTCCTGAGCAGCCAGTGCTGGTACTCGAAGAACAGGAACATCAGCAGCGCGATCGCCATGATCGCGGCCTCGGCGAAGTAGTTCGGGTGGTTGGTCATCCCGAAGTGGCGTCCCTGCGGCGTGATGCCGCCGGTGACGATGCCGCCGGCCCAGCTGGCGATGTGCCCGGCGACGTAGGTCCAGGCGAGGAAGTGGATGACGCGGCGGGCCGGGCGCCACAGCAGGATCCCGATCGGGAACGCGGTCATCACGATCAGCCAGAAGATCAGCGCGAAGGCGCTCTCCAGCGATCGCTCGGAGCGGATGGTGGCGATCCACCCGAACGTGAACACGACGGTGATGCCGACGATGTACGGCAGGGGGAGCTTCAGCTTCCCGCGCAGGATCTCGGGCAGCAGGAGCGCGAAGCCGACGACGAGCAGCGCGTCGGTCGGGGTGACCGTGGCTCCCTCGGGCGCCAGGCCCTTGTAAGCGGGCGCGGTCGCGAAGGCGCCGGCGAGGGTCAGGATCCCGAGCCGCGTCGACCCGAGCACGGCCAGCAGCGCGATGTAGAGCGCGGCGCCGACGGTCACCAGCCCGACGACGAGGTCGTTGGTGGTGCCGAGGTAGACGAGGCCGACGACGAGGCCGATCGCGGCGAGCGTGACGACCGCGTTGCTGCCCGCGGGCGCGACGAAGGGCCGGGCCGCCTGCTGGGGGCGCACGGTCGTCTCGGTGGGCACTGCTCTCCTCTGGACGGCGTTCGGGCGTCGACGGGACGACCGACCTCGGGGAGTCTAGTGTCACCGGGTCCCGGATGTCGGCGCTTGCCCGTGGTGGGGCGGAACAGGTTCTCGCCGGGCCCTCAGCCGCCGGCGAACGGCGGGAGGAACTCGACGGTGTCGCCGGGCTGCACCACGACCGCGCCCGGGTCGCCGGAGGACACCGGCTGCTCGCCCACCAGCACCGAGCAGACCTTGACGACGTCGGCGAAGCGCCGGTCGTCGTGCCGGCGCACCACCTCGTCACGCAGCTCGGCCAGCGTCAGCGGCCCGCTGGCCTCGACCGCCTCCTCGGCGACGCCGGCCGCCGAGCGCGCGGCGGCCCAGTAGCGGACCCGGATGACCTCGGTCTCATTCACGGACTCGTCCTTCCCGGTTGCAACCCTGTTTCGGTATCGTCCCCCACACGAAAACCGGCCGGGGCCCAGCGTTGCGTTTCGGTCTCTCGACACGGTCCCGCCCCGCGGGTCCAGTGAGGAGACCAGGATGAGCACTCTCCTTCTGCTGACGAGCGCGCTGCAACCGTCGGCCGAGGTCCTGCCGGGGCTCGCGCTGCTGGGTCACCACGTGAAGATCCTGCCCGCCGAGGGCAGCGCACTGCTCGAGGCCCCCGACTCGGACCTGATCCTCGTCGACGGCCGGCAGGACCTGGCCGGGTCCCGCGACCTGTGCCGGCTGATCCGTACGACGGGCACCGACGTGCCGGTCATCCTCGTCGCGACCGAGGGCGGCCTCGCCGTGGTCAACCACGACTGGGGCATGGACGACGTCGTGCTGCACACCTGCGGCCCGGCGGAGCTGGAGGCACGGATCAAGCTGGCGATCGGCCGCCTGGCCGCCGCCCGCGACGCCGCCGACCCCGAGGCCCACGTGATCCGGTCCGGCGAGGTCGTGGTCGACGACGCGACGTACACCGCCAAGGTCGGCGGCCGCCCGCTGGACCTGACGTTCAAGGAGTTCGAGCTCCTCAAGTTCCTCGCCCAGCACCCGGGCCGCGTGTTCAGCCGGCAGCAGCTGCTGCAGGAGGTCTGGGGCTACGACTACTTCGGCGGCACGCGCACCGTCGACGTCCACGTCCGTCGCCTGCGCGCCAAGCTCGGGCCTGAGAACGAGACCCTCATCGGCACCGTCCGCAACGTCGGCTACCGCTTCGTGCTGCCCACCAAGGGCCCCGAGGAGGACGCCCACCGGGTCAGCGAGCGCGACGCGCAGGACGCCTGAGCCGCTCGCCTCACCGTGGGCCGGGCTGGTCCTGGCGGCGCTCGGCCTCGCGGCCCTGGGTCTCCTCGCCGCGCTCGTCGAAGTGGTCCTCGGGGTGCATGAACTTCAGGACCTCGGCCCTGAGCGCAGGACCGAGCTCGCCCCAGCCGTCCTTGTAGCCGTAGACGGAGGCCAGTGAGCGGGCCTCGTAGTCGCCGTTGAAGATGTCGACGTCCGCGCAGGTGATCAGCGACGGGTGCGGTACGCCGACCGCCGCCGAGATCCGGGTCAGCTCCTTGCGCAAGGTGCGCAGGTAGACCGCCGCCCGCTCCGCCTTCAGCGCCGGGTCGAGGCCGCGCACCAGCCAGGGGTTCTGGGTGGCGACCCCGGTCGGACAGTGGTCGGTGTGGCACTTCTGCGCCTGGATGCAGCCGATGGACAGCATCGCCTCACGGGCCACGTTGATCATGTCCGCCCCGAGCGCGAAGGCGACCACGGCGTTGTCGGGCAGGCCGAGCTTGGCCGAGCCGATGAAGGTGACGTCGTCGGTCAGGCCCAGCTCGGCGAACGTGCCGTAGACCCGCGAGAAGCCCATCCGGTAGGGCAGCGAGATCGAGTCGGCGAAGATCAGCGGCGCCGCACCGGTGCCGCCCTCGCCGCCGTCGACGGTGATGAAGTCGACGCCGCGCTGGCGCGGCTCCATCAGCCGGGCGAGCTCCTCCCAGAACTCCATCGCCCCGACCGCGGACTTGATGCCGACCGGCAGCCCGGTCTCCTCGGCCAGCATCTCGACGAAGTCCAGCATCGAGTCGACGTCGTGGAAGGCGGTGTGCCGCGAGGGCGACGCGCAGTCCTTGCCCTCCGGGATCCCGCGGATCTGGGCGATCTCCGGCGTCACCTTGGCGGCGGGCAGCAGGCCGCCGAGCCCGGGCTTGGCGCCCTGGCTGAGCTTGATCTCGATCGCACGGACCGGCGCCGAGGCGATCATCTCCTTGAGCCGCTCGAGGGAGAACTGGCCGTGCTCGTCGCGGCAGCCGAAGTAGGCGGTACCGATCTGGACGACGAGCTCGGCGCCGTTGCGGTGGTACGGCGAGATCGCGCCCTCACCGGTGTTGTGCAGGCAGCCGGCGGCGGCCGCGCCCTTGTTGAGCGCGGTGATCGCGTTCGACGACAGCGAGCCGAAGCTCATCGCCGACACGTTGACGACCGAGCCGGGGCGGAAGGCCTTCGCCCGGCCGCGGGGGCCGCCGAGCACCTTGGCGCTGGGCAGCGTCCAGTTGGCGTCGTGGTCGCTGGGCAGCTTGTCGGCGAAGGTGCGCTGCTTGATGTAGGCGTGGCCCTGGGTGTGCTCGACGTCGACGTCGGTGCCGAACCCGAAGTAGTTGTTCTGCTCCTTGCTGGACGCATAGATCCAGGTCCGCTGGTCGCGGCTGAACGGCCGCTCCTCCTCGTTGCTGGTCACGATGTACTGCCGGAGCTCCGGGCCGACCCGCTCGAGCCAGTAGCGGGCGTGCCCGATGATCGGGAAGTTCCGCCGGAGTGCGTGCTTCTTCTGGACGAGGTCCCGCACGGCCACCGCCCCCAGGGTCGCCGCCGCCCCTCCCACCGCGTGCCTGAGCCTCATGGAGCAGGTCTACAGCGCGGGGCGTCGCATGTAAACGCCTCCACCGGACCGGGCGCGGGGGCCGTAGGCGCGGGGGGTGGTGCCCCGGCCGTCCGACGGGGGTCGGTAGCGTCGCCGGGTGCCCACCGACGCCCTCCTCACCGGACCCGCCGCGCTCGACGCGATCGAGGCGGTGCGGACGGCGGCGAGCGCCCACGACGGCGCGGAGCCGCTCGACGAGGCCGCGCTGCTGCGCCTCAAGCACCACGGCCTCGACGACGTCGAGGCCTTCGTGACCGCCGACGGCTTCGCCCTGCGCCGCGGCACCGAGCTCGACCTCGTGGTCGCCCCGGACGCCCGCGGTCGGGGTCTCGGCACCCGGCTGGCCGGGCTCGCGACCGCGGCCCCTGGCCCCCTGACGGCCTGGTCCCACGGAGACCACCCTGCCGCGCGCACGCTGGCCGACCGCCTGCAGTTCGCCCGCACGCGCGAGCTGTGGGTCATGCGACGCCCCACCGTCGTACCCCTGCCGGTGGTGAGCCCGCCGGAGGGCGTGCTGATCCGCGACTACGGCGCCGGCGACGCCGACGCCCTGCTCGCCGTGAACGCCGCCGCGTTCGCCCACCACCCCGAGCAGGGGGCCCTGGACCACGAGGGCCTCGCCCAGCGCACGGCTGAGCCGTGGTTCGACCCGGCCGGGCTGCTGCTGGCCGTCGACCGCGACGGACGGCTGCTCGGCTTCCACTGGACCAAGCAGCACGACGAGCACACCGGCGAGGTGTACGTCGTCGGGATCGACCCCGCTGCCCAGGGTCGCGGCCTGGGCAAGCTGCTGACCGTCGCCGGGCTCCAGCACCTCGCCGCGCGCGGCGTGTCCGAGGTGATCCTCTACGTCGAGTCCGACAACGCCCCGGCCCGCCACGTCTACGAGCAGGTGGGCTTCACCCACGACCCGTCCGACACCCATGTCCAGTACCGCCGTGCGGACGTTTCGGAACATTCCCCGTAACTCCGTGGCCCCTGAGTAGATTTACCTTCCATGAGCTCTGTCCCTGACGACGAGCCGGGGTCGGAGGACGCCCGGCTTGCCGAGTCGCGCCCTGCGCGCGGCCGGGGACGTCGTGGACGGCTCTGGCGCCGCCACGACCAGGAGGCCCCGGTCGTCGGCGAGCTCGACGAGGACGACCTCCAGGAGCTGCTGCGCCGCAGCCACACCTCCGCCGTCGTCGACGGTGAGGACGCGCCCGCGCCGACCGAGCCCGCGACCCACGAGCCGCCGGCCGACCTGCTGGGGGACCCCGACGACACCGACGACACCGACGACACCGACGACACCGACGACATCGCCGCCCGGGTGGGCGCGCGCAGCGGTCCCGCGGCGACCGCGACGGACGACGAGGACGTGGACTGGACCGCGCTCGTCGTGCCGGACGACGTCGCCGGTGACGCTCGAGACGACCTCGTGGACCTCGTCGAGGCCGGCGACGAGGTGCCCGGCGCGGAGGAGACCCCCGAGGACGCGGCGGTCACCGAGGACGCGGGTGTCGAGGCTGGAGCAGCGGCCGCCCCCCTGGACGGTGACGAGGACGGCGACGAGGACGGCGCCGACCACACGGACGACACCGTCGGCGCCGGCACCGACGGCACCGACGAGACCGCTCCGGTCGTCGACCAGGGGCCGGAGGAGAAGGACTGGGCGGCGCTGATCGACCGCGCCGTCAACCGCGAGGAGCCCGCCCCGGTCGAGGGCGGCCTCGCCGCGCGGATGGCGCGGGTGCGCCACGAGCCGGAGGTCGCGGAGTACAACGGCGAGGCTCCGCTGGCCTGGCCGGCCCCGTCCCCGCTCGCCGATCCCGACCAGGGCACGATCGCCGGGGACGACTGGGCCGAGATCATCTCCCGCGCCACCCGGCCCGCCGTCGCGGACCCGCTGAACGACCCCATCGCCCCCGCCGCGCAGGACGAGGTGGTGCTGCCGGTCGACGCCGTCGACGAGCTGCCCGCCGCGCCGGCCCCCGACCCGCTGACCGACCCCCTCCCCGACCCGCTGACCGCGCCGATCGAGGACGTGGTCGTGGTGGACGAGGGCATCGACGACGTGGACGACGACGCTCCCCGGACGGACCCCGGCCTCGAGGCCGGGCCCGACGAGGCCCCGGCGGAGGAGACCGTCGACGAGGCCGCGCCCGCGCAGCCTGCCGCCGAGGAGCCCGCGCCGCGCCGCGGCCTCAGCGGCGACGTGGTCGACCGCAGCAGCACCGCCGAGGAGGCCGGCCAGCGCGTGATCGCGGCGGCCGTCGACGGCGGGTTCGCCGAGCCGACGCCGGTGCCCGCCCCCAAGGGCCTGGCCCGGCTGCGGCGGCGTACCTCGCCCGCAGCGGCGCCGAAGGCAGCAGCCCGCCCGCTGGCCGAGCCGGTCGAGCCGCCGATGCTCGAGGAGCGCATCCCCGACATCGACCAGGCGCCGGAGGTCCCGCGCCGGCCCGCCGAGGTGCTGGCGCAGGCCCGCGCCGAGATCGAGGCCGAGCTCGCCCCGGTCGTCGAGGCCGACGACACCACCGTCGCCGAGGAGCCGACCGAGGCGCCCGCGAACGCCGACGTGGTCGCGGCCCTTGCCGCGCGCATGCGCCGCGACGCCGAGCTGGCGGCCGCCGAGCAGGCGGCCGAGCGGCTCGCTGCCGAGGAGGCCGCGCAGCGTGCCAGCGAGGCGCGCGCCGAGGCCGACCGCCTCGCCCGCGAGCAGGCCGAGACCGCCGAGGCCGCGCACCGTGCCCGGGCCGAGGCCGAGGAGCTCGCCCGCGCCGAGGCCGAGGCTCGCGAGGCCGCCGAGCGCGCCGCCCGCGAGCGTGCCGAGCTCGCCGACGCCGAGGCCGCCCGCCGCGAGGAGGCGGAGCGCAACGCCATCGCCCAGGCCGAGCTCGCCGCGGCCGCCCACGCCGAGCGCGAGGCCGCCGAGGCGAAGGCTCGCGAGCAGGCCGAGCAGGCCGCCGCTGCCGCTGCTGCCCGCCAGGAGGCGGAGGCGCTCGCGAGCAGCTTTGCCGAGGCAGCCCGCCAGGCCCACGAGGAGCGAGCCGCTGCCGAGGAGCGGGCCCGGGTCATGGCCGAGGCCGCCGCGGTCAGCGCTGCGGAGCACGCCGAGTTCGCCCGCCGCATGCTCGAGGAGCGCGAGGCCGCCGAGCGCACCTCGGTCGAGATCGCCCAGGCCCGCGCGCTCGCCGAGGAGGCCGCCCGCCAGCAGGCTGCGCTCGCCCAGGAGGCGCACCGCGCCGCCGAGGCCGCCGAGGAGCGGGCCCGCCTGCTCGCCGAGCAGGCCGCCGCGAGCGCGGAGGAGCACGGCGCCCTGGCCCGCCAGGCCGTCGACGAGCGCGCCGCTGCCGAGGGCGCCGCTGCCGAGCACGCCCGCCTCGCCCAGGAGGCCCACCAGGCCCGGCAGGCCGCGGAGCAGGCAGCGCTGGAGCAGGCCGAGCTCGCCCGGATCGCCCTCGAGACCGCCGAGGCCGCCGAGCTGCGCTCGGAGGAGGCCGCCGCCCGCGCTGCCGAGCAGGCCGCCGCCCGCGTCGCCGCCGACGAGTCCGCCGCCGAGCAGGCCCAGCGCGCCCAGGAGGCGCACGAGGCCCGCCGGCTCGCCGAGGAGGCTGCCCGCGAGCAGCTGGAGCTGGTGCGCGAGGCACAGGCCGCCGCCGCAGCAGCCCACGACTCCGCCGCCGCCCTGGCCGAGGAGAAGAAGGCCGCGACCGAGGCCCTGGCACTGGCTGCGGAGTTCGCGGCCGAGGCCGCCCAGGCCCGCACCGAGGCCGAGGCCCGCGCCGCCAGCGCCCTCACCGAGCTGGAGCAGGCCGCCGCCGCGCACACCGCCGCCCTCGAGGAGGTCCAGGCCGAGCTGGCCCAGGCCCGCGAGGCCGCCCTCGAGCACGCCCGTGCCCGCGCCGAGGCCGAGCGTGCCGCGGCCGAGCAGGCCGAGGCTCGTGCTGCTGCCGAGGCCCGCGCGCTGGAGCTCGCCGCCGAGCGCGAGCGCGCGCTCGAGGAGGCGCTGCAGGCCCGCCTGGAGGCGGAGGCCCGCGCCACCGCCCTCGCCGAGGCCCGTATCGAGGCCGAGACCCGGGCGAGCGCGCTCGCCCAGGACCGCGACGAGGCCCTCACCGAGGCCGCCCGGGCCCGCGCCGAGGCCGAGCTCTCCACCGCCGGGCTCACCGACCAGGTGGCCCAGATCCAGGCTCGCCTGGCGGCCGGTGCCGTCCCGGTCGCCGAGGAGCCCGCCGCCGAGGAGCCCGTCGCCGAGGAGCCCGTCGCCGAGGAGGTGCCGCACGAGCCGTACCTGCTGGCGTCGTACGAGGCGGACGGGTCGGACGTCGGAGTCGTCGAGGACGACGCGACCTTCGTCGTGTCGTCGAGCGAGGTCGCCGACCCCGAGCCGGTCGCACCGGCCGTGCGCGCCGAGATCGAGCAGGCGCCGTCGCTCGTCGAGCAGTGGCGTGCCGGCGTCGAGCCGGTGGACGAGACCGACGACCTGGTCGACGTCGACGAGGCCGAGGACGTCGTGGTCGTGCGGCCGGACCTGCCGGCCCTGTGGCGCACCTCCGCGGACGCCTCCGACTCCCCCGACTCGGTGATGGACCCGGTCCTCGCGACCGACGAGCCCGTCGCCGCGGAGCTGTCGCCCCTGCACGACGCCTTCGACGAGGACGCCGCGACGGCACAGCCCGTCGTCGAGGCCGAGCCGGTCCTCGCGCCCGAGCCCGTCATCGAACCCGAGCCGGTCCTCGAACCCGAGCCGGTCCTCGAACCCGAGCCGGTCCTCGAACCCGAGCCGGTCCTCGAGGCCGAGCCCGAGGTCGTCGCCGCGGCCGAGGTCGTCACCGACGAGCCCGCCGTCGAGCCCGAGCCGGTCGCCACGGAGGAGCCGGTCGCCGCTGAGGAGCC